>NZ_JAQFPJ010000004.1:0-303313 GCF_027712065.1 Bacillus cereus group sp. BcHK124 | reverse complement strand
GCATGTATTAGGCACGCCGCCAGCGTTCATCCTGAGCCAGGATCAAACTCTCCAATAAAGTTAGTTTGTCTAGCATCTAAAATAAAAATTGACGTTTCACGTTGTTTGTTTCGTTTAGTTTTCAAAGTTCAACATCGCGTTTCAGCGACCTTTATAATATATCATAGTATATTATTTTCGTCAACAAGTTTTTTCGATAACTTGTATCTCTCATTTGCTGACTCTGCCTATTATATAGACTTTCTCTTCCCTATGCAAGTATTATTATAAAAAAATAAAGAGGGGAGATATCTCCCCTCTTATTCTTCTGAAGAAACCTCTTCGCTCGTTTCTTCCTCATCATCTTTTTGTGCTTTTGCTACTGTCGCTACCTCTTGTTCATCCTCTAATCGAATTAGACGAACACCTTGTGTATTACGTCCCATTTGAGAGATTTGATCAACTGGCATACGAATAATAACACCTGCCGCTGTAATTAACATGATATCTTCTTCACCTGTTACAGATTTAACAGCTACTAATTTACCGTTTTTATCTGTAATATTACAAGTCTTCAGACCTTTACCACCACGGCTTTGTAGACGGTATTCATCAATCGGCGTACGTTTTCCATAACCATTTTTCGTTACAATTAAAACATTTACATCCTCTTCGACAATTTCCATACCTACAACTTGATCCTCTTCACCTAATGTAATTGCTTTTACACCAGCCGCATTACGTCCCATAGAACGCACATCTTGCTCGTTAAAACGAATTAACATACCATTGCTTGTTCCTACAATAATATCCTTATCACCAGATGTTAAACGTACAGATATTACTTCATCCTCTTCACGAAGAGAGATTGCAATCAAACCATTTGTACGGATATTTGCAAATGATGAAAGTGGTGTTCTCTTAGAGATACCTTGTTTTGTTGTGAAGAATAAGAATTCATCGTCACCAAATTCACGAATTGGAATAATGGCGTTAATCCATTCACCCTTATCTACACCTAATAGGTTAATAATAGGTATACCTTTCGCTGTACGACTATACTCTGGGATTTCATATCCTTTCGTACGGTATACTTTACCCTTATTAGTGAAGAATAGAATATGATCATGCGTAGAAGTAGTTAATAAATGCTCTACGAAATCATCATCATTTGTCCCCATTCCTTGCACACCACGTCCACCACGGTTCTGTGTTTTATACGTGGAAGCTGGTAACCTCTTAATATAACCATTATGAGTTAACGTAATGGCGATATTTTGTTCTGGAATCAAGTCTTCATCTTCAATAGACTCCATACCACCAATTGTAATTTCTGTGCGTCTCTTATCATTGAAGCGCTCTTTTACTTCCGTTAATTCTTCACGAATAATCTCAAGAACCTTTTCTTCATCTGCTAAGATTGCTTTTAATTCAGCGATTAACTTCATTAAGTCCTGATATTCTTGTTCAATCTTTTCGCGTTCTAAACCTGTTAAACGTTGCAAACGCATATCTAAAATAGCTTGCGCTTGTTTTTCACTTAAGCCGAAACGTTCCATTAAACCTTGCTTTGCAATTTCCGCTGTTTTCGAACTACGAATTAATGTAATAACTTCATCCAGATGGTCTAAGGCAATTCGTAATCCTTCTAAAATATGAGCACGCGCTTCTGCTTTTTCTAGTTCATAAGCTGTACGTCTACGAATTACTACCTTTTGATGTTCCAAGTAATGATATAAATTTTGTTTTAAGTTCAGTACTTGCGGCTCTCCATTTACAAGAGACAGCATGTTAATACCGAAACTTGTTTGAAGTGCTGTATGTTTATATAAGTTATTTAATAATACATTAGCATTGGCATCACGACGTACTTCCATAACAATACGCATACCATTTCGATCTGATTCATCACGTAAATCTGTAATACCTTCAATTTTCTTATCGCGAACTAATTCTGCAATTTTTTCAATTAATCGCGCCTTATTTACTTGATAAGGTAGTTCCGTTACGATAATAGATTGTTTGCCATTTGACTTCTCTTCAATTTCAACTTTAGCACGAAGTATAATAGAACCGCGTCCTGTTTCATAAGCTCTACGAATACCACTTCTTCCTAAAATTAAACCTGCCGTTGGGAAATCTGGTCCTGGAATGCACTCCATTAATTCTGCAATAGTAATATCGGGATTATGACTTAATGCCAATACGCCATCAATTACTTCGCCAAGTTGATGCGGCGGAATATTCGTTGCCATACCAACTGCAATACCTGTCGTACCATTTACTAGTAAGTTAGGAAAACGCGCTGGTAATACAATCGGCTCTCTTTCAGAACCATCGTAGTTATCTTGATAATCAATCGTATTTTTTGAAATATCTCGTATTAATTCCATAGAGATTTTAGACATTCTTGCTTCTGTATAACGCATTGCTGCCGCAGAATCTCCATCGACAGATCCAAAGTTACCATGCCCATCAACAAGCATATAACGTTGACTGAAATCTTGCGCCATACGTACCATTGTTTCATAAACAGCTGAATCACCATGAGGGTGATACTTACCGATTACTTCACCAACAATACGTGCTGATTTCTTATACGCTTTATCAGCCGTAATTCCTAAATCATTCATCGCATATAAAACCCTACGATGCACAGGTTTTAATCCATCACGAACATCTGGTAATGCACGAGATACGATAACACTCATTGCGTAATCTAAAAATGAGGTACGCATTTCATGACTAATATTAATTTCTCGAATTCGTGCTTGTTGTTGATTGTCTGACATCAACGAGCACCTCCTCTTACATTTCCGTTACACATACATTGATTTATATGTAGAAGACAGGAATACTCAGATTCCTGTCATTACTCATTTAAATATCAAGGTTTTTCACGTATTTTGCATTTTCTTGGATAAAGTTACGACGTGGCTCTACTTTATCCCCCATTAAAATTTCAAATGTTTCATCTGCTTCAATTGCATCTTGAAGGGAAACTTGAAGTAATGAACGCACTTCTGGGTCCATTGTCGTTTCCCAAAGCTGGGTTGGGTTCATTTCTCCTAAACCTTTGTAACGTTGGATACCAGGCTTAGGTTGAGCTGGTAATTCAGCTAAAATCTTTTCAAGCTCTTTTTCATTATAAGCATATTGAATTTTTTTACCTTGTTGTATTTTAAACAACGGTGGCTGTGCAATATAGATATAACCATGTTCAATAATTTGACGCATATAACGATAGAAGAACGTTAATAATAGGGTACGAATATGCGCACCATCTACGTCGGCATCCGTCATAATAATAACTTTATGATAACGAGCTTTCTCGATATCAAAATCGCCGCCAATGTTCGTACCAATTGCAGTAATAATTGTACGCACTTCATCGTTAGATAAAATTTTATCCAATCTTGCTTTTTCAACATTAATAATTTTACCTTTTAACGGTAAAATCGCTTGGAAGTGACGATCACGCCCTTGTTTTGCTGATCCACCGGCAGAGTCACCCTCTACAATGTAAATTTCACTAATTGCTGGATCTTTCGAAGAGCAATCTGCTAATTTACCAGGTAAACTTGAAACTTCTAATGCGCTCTTGCGGCGTGTCAATTCACGCGCTTTTTTCGCTGCAACACGTGCACGTGCTGCCATCGTACCTTTTTCTACGATTTTTCGTGCAACATTCGGGTTTTCTAGTAAGAACTTTTCAAATGCCTCTGAAAACACAGACTCTGTAATCGTTCTTGCTTCACTATTCCCAAGTTTCGTCTTCGTTTGTCCTTCAAATTGTGGGTTTGGATGTTTAATTGATACAATTGCAGTTAAACCTTCACGAACATCCTCACCCGTTAAGTTACTGTCTGCATCTTTTAAAATACTATTTTTACGTCCATAATCGTTAATCACACGAGTTAAAGCTGTTTTAAACCCTACTTCATGTGTTCCACCTTCATACGTATGAATGTTATTCGTAAATGAGTAAATATTATTTGTATATCCTTCGTTATACTGTAAGGAAACCTCAACTTGAATACCATCTTTTGATCCTTCTACATATACAGGTTCTTCATGGATTGGTTGTTTTGAGCGATTTAAATGCTCGACGTATGATTTAATTCCACCTTCATAATGGAATTCTTTCTTTTGCTTATTTTCACGTTTATCTTCAATTGTTAATTTAATATTACGATTTAAAAATGCTAATTCACGCATACGAGTTGCGAGCGTATCAAATTCGTATACTGTTGTTTCCTGAAAAATTTCTGGATCTGGTTTAAATCGAGTTATCGTTCCTGTTTGATCTGTGTCACCAATGACTTTTAAATCCGCAACCGGAATACCTCTTTCGTATTTTTGATAATGGATTTTACCTTCACGATGTACAAATACCTCTAGTTCTGTTGATAGGGCATTTACTACAGATGCCCCAACACCATGCAAACCACCAGAAACTTTATAACCGCCGCCGCCAAACTTACCACCAGCATGAAGAACGGTCATAATAACTTCTACAGCAGGACGTCCCATTTTTTCTTGTATACCAACTGGAATACCACGTCCATTATCCGTTACACGAATACTATTATCTTCTTCGATACTAACGTTAATTTCATCACAGTACCCTGCAAGTGCCTCATCAATACTATTATCGACGATTTCCCATACAAGATGGTGAAGTCCTTTTCCGCTTGTAGATCCAATATACATACCAGGGCGTTTTCGAACTGCTTCTAGTCCTTCAAGTACCTGTATTTGACTTTCATCATATGAATTTTCTTGCATTTGCTTTTGTTCCATTGACACAAAGATCACCTACTTTTCCATTTAAACAGGGATTACGCCCTATCTATTTCACAATCTACCGTGCCGTTCGTTACATGAATTGTTTTCGCTTCTTTTAATGTTTCGTGTTCAATTCCGTCGACACTCGTCGTTGTCACAAATGTTTGCACTTTTCCTTGAATTGTATTTAACAGATGCGATTGACGATAATCATCTAATTCTGATAATACATCATCTAATAGAAGAATCGGATATTCTTTAACTTCTGAGTAAATCAATTCAATTTCAGCTAATTTTAGGGACAGTGCGGTCGTTCGTTGTTGTCCTTGCGAACCAAAGACTTGAACATTTTTACTATTAACGAAGAATTGTAAATCATCACGATGAGGACCAATTAAAGTCGTACCACGGAAAATTTCACGTTGTTTCACGGATTGAAAACTTTCATAGTATACTTCTTTTATTTTCGACAAATCCATTGATTCTGATACATCTACACTCGGTTTATAGACAATTTCTAATTCTTCTAACCCACGGCTTATACCACGATGAATTGGAGCTGCCCATTCTTGTAGTAAATGCAAAAATTCAAAGCGTTTTTGCAAAATTTTTGTACCATGCTCAATAAGTTGAAGTGTAAATACATCCAACATCGTTTCCTCATTCTTACTATTCCCTTGCATCTTTTTTAGCAAGTGATTTCGTTGTGTGAGCACCTTTTGATATTGACTCAGTTCATACAAATAGACCGGAGCTATTTGGCCTAATTCCATATCTAAAAAGCGTCTTCTTACTTGAGGGCTTCCTTTTACAAGATTTAAATCTTCTGGGGCAAACATGACAACATTCATCACGCCAATATATTGACTCAATTTTTGTTGTTCAAGTTGATTTAATTTTGCCTTTTTACCTTTTTTCGAGATATTTAATTCCAAAGACAAAGAACTATTTCTCTTTTGTAGCTTTCCTTTAATTTGACCGAAATCTTCATCCCAACGGATAAGCTCGCGATCATTAGAGGTTCTATGAGATTTCGCCATCGCTAAAACATAAATAGCTTCCATCAAATTCGTTTTCCCTTGCGCATTCTCGCCGATAATTACATTTACCTTATCTTCAAAGGAAAGCTCTAACTTTTCATAATTGCGATAGTTTTTTAATTGTATTTCTGAAATAAACAAAGGGCTCCCCCTTTATGACTGAACTTGGAAACTTCCGCTTCCTGGAATTTCAATAATATCGTTCGCATATAGTTTGCGACCTCTTCTATTTTCAAGTTCTTGATTCACGTACACTTCATATTCTTGTAAAAACCATTTTACAGCGCCACCTGTATCAATTACATCGGCTAACTTTAAAAATTGCCCTAGTGTAATATACTCTGTTGAAATTTTAATACGTTTCATAAAATCGCTCACTTTCTGAAAGTGTTCATTCTTTCATTGTACTAAATAAACTAGCATTAGGAAAGTAATACCCAAAAATCAAATAAGGGCTACTAGCATCTGAAAACTAGCAACCCTTATTTCTTACTTAGTAAGTACGAACCGGTAAAATTAATTGAATAATGGATTCATCATTTACTGTACGAATTAAGAATGGTCTCATTGCTCCAGTAAAGCTAATCTTAATTTCAGTACTATCTAATGCTTTTAGTGCATCCATCATATATTTTGCACTAAAAGATATTTTTAACTCTTCCCCATCTACTTTTTCACATTGAACTTCTTCTACTACTTTTCCGATTTCTGGTGAATTCGAGGAAATTTCTAGCATTGCCTGCTCTAAAGTTGATAATTTTACAACATTATTACGACCATCTCTTGCTAAAAGAGATGCACGATCAATTGCTTGTAAAAATTCTTTTGTATTTACAAAAATATCTGTTTTGCTCTCCGCTGGAATTAAGCGAGTTGTATCAGGGTAATTTCCTTCTAACAATCTTGAGAAGAATAATAAATGTTTTGTACGGAATAATACTTGATACTCCGTAATAACGATATCTACCATTTCTTCAGACTCATCTAGAATTTTACTTAATTCATTTAAACTTTTTCCTGGAATAACAACATTTGCTTGGAACTCATCTGCAATGCCTTCGATTTTCGCTTTTCGAAGAGCTAGTCTGTGACTATCTGTAGCAATGCCAGTTAGTTCGCTGTTATATACCTTCCAGTTTACACCTGTCAAGATTGGTCTTGTTTCAGAAGTGGAAACTGCAAATACAGTTTGTCTAATCATATGTTTAAGTAAATCCGTTGGAATCTTAAAAACATGATGTTCTTCAATTTGTGGTAACAATGGATATTCTGCAGAATCTAAACCATTTAAATTAAACTCTGATTTTCCAGAAGTTATTTTTGTCATCAAATGATTTTCCACAGAAATTTCTACAGTTTCTTTAGGCAATTTTTTTACAATTTCACTAAAATATTTAGCCTGTAAAACAATACTTCCTGATTGTTTCACTTCTACGATTTCTTTTCCATTCTCTTCAACTGGAATGAAAGATTCAATCGAAATATCAGCATCACTTCCTGTTAATGTAACTCCTTCTTCCGTAGCGACAACTTTAATCCCCGTAAGGATCGGAATTGTTGTACGAGAAGAAACTGCCTTCATTACATCTTGTACACTTCTTACAAGATAGTCTTTTTGTATTGTAAAACGCATAAAGAAAAACCTCCGGTAAGTATAAGATTTTATTTAATTAATAAAGATAAAAAATAGTAGTAATAGTAATAGGGCTTGTGGATATGTGGATAACCCCGTTAAAGGATGTAAAAACAGTCTATCTACATGTGGATAGACTGTGCGTAAAACAAGGAAAGTTATTCACACTATTCAGCTACTACTTTAAAATATCGTTAATTTCTTCAACTTGCTTTTGTAATTGCGTGTCCGTCTTAAGTAGCTTAGAAATTTTTTCATGAGCATGGATAACGGTTGTATGATCGCGTCCACCGAATTCTTCACCTATTTTAGGTAAGGAGGAGTCTGTCAGTTCACGTGATAAATACATTGCAATTTGGCGAGGAAAGGCAACTGATTTCGTTCGCTTTTTCGCCTTGAAATCTTCCAATTTTACTTGATAAACATCTCCGACAGCTTTTTGAATATCATAAATGGAGATAATTTTTGGTTTAGAATTTGGAATAATATCTTTAAGTGCTTCAGCTGCTAAATCAGCATTAATATCTTTATTAATTAAAGATGAATAAGCTACAACTCGGATGAGTGCACCTTCTAGTTCACGAATATTTGAATCGATTTGATTTGCAATATAAAGCATGACCTCATTTGGTATATCAAGTCCTTCAGCCTTTGCTTTTTTGCGCAAAATTGCAATTCGTGTTTCTAAATCTGGTGGCGTAATATCCGTAATGAGTCCCCATTCAAAGCGAGAACGAAGACGATCTTCTAAAGTTGGAATTTCTTTTGGTGGCCGATCACTGGAAATTACAATTTGTTTACTTTCTTCGTGTAATGCATTGAATGTATGGAAAAACTCTTCTTGAGTTTGTTCTTTTCCCGCTAAAAATTGAATATCATCTATCAATAAAACATCTACATTGCGGTATTTATTACGAAAATCGACTGCTTTATTATCACGAATAGAATTAATAAATTCATTTGTAAATTTTTCTGATGATAAATATACAACTTTGGCATTTGGGTTATGTTCAATTACATAATGACCAATTGCATGCATTAAATGGGTCTTTCCAAGTCCAACTCCCCCATAAATAAAGAGGGGATTATATGCTTTAGCTGGCGCTTCGGCTACGGCCAATGAAGCAGCGTGAGCAAAACGGTTACCAGAGCCAATAACAAACGTATCAAACGTATATTTTGGATTTAGCATACTCTGTGGTAAATGATTAGAATCATCTTGTGCTGAATTCGGTTTAGAAGGAGGAAGATCGATCTCCTCTTCAGCTTGACTTTGGGGAATAATAAAGCGAATAGCTAGTTTTGCCCCTGTTAAATCATAAAGTGTTTCCGAAATTAGCTCTGAATAATGAGATTCTAGCCAATCGCGGGCGAATTCATTTGGAGCCGTAATTGTTAATACATCTTTCTTTAAATTATGTGCGGTCGTTGATTTTAACCATGTTTCATAGCTTGGTTTACTGACCTTTTTTTCTAGTTCTTTTAAGGCGCTGTTCCATAAATCAGAGATGTTTTCCAAAGGTGTCCCTCCTTTACTAAGATGGTAAAAGAATAAGGTTGCGCAACAAATGTACAACCTAAATAAATATAAAATGTATATTTATACGAAACGTATTTTAAAACCTAAAAACGTCGTTTGTATATGAGATAGGGTTTTCGACAAAAAAAGCGAATGTGGATAATCATTTACCCACATGTGATTAAAACTGTCCACATGTTATACACAAATTGTGGATAAGATAAATATGTGGAAAACTTATTCAAAGTGAAAACACAACTATAATATCAAAAAAAAGTAGCTATAGCAATGAAATTAAGAAAGTTATCCACAAAATCAATACCTTGTGGAATAAACTTGTCCACAACACGATATACTGTGTAAAAGTACGAAAAGAGTTTGTGGATATAAAAAACAAGAAAAATTATTTATCCACAAGGAAATATAGCGTCTGTGAAAAAGTATGTGAATAGGTTCAAAATGAATATTTGATGAAAATTTCTAGAACCATTGACATTTTCCTAGTTGATTAACTATAATTTATAAGACTGTCTTTAACAGATATTCCTCAGGGAGGTGTCATATAATGAAAAGAACTTACCAACCAAATAAACGTAAGCGCAGCAAAGTACATGGTTTCCGCAGCCGTATGAGCACAGCGAACGGACGTAAAGTGCTAGCAGCTCGTCGTCGTAAAGGAAGAAAAGTATTATCTGCGTAGACCACTGATCGTTCAGTGGTCTTTTTTTCTAATAATAGTGAATTTCCGCTGATGAACTACAGGAGTGTCAATTGATATGAAGAAAAAACATCGTATAAAAAAGAATGATGAATTCCAGACGGTTTTTCAAAAAGGAAAATCGAATGCAAATCGTCAATTTGTTGTCTATCAACTAGATAAAGAAGAACAGCCAAACTTTCGTATTGGCCTATCTGTCAGCAAGAAAATAGGAAATGCAGTAGTGCGTAATCGAATTAAACGTATGATTCGCCAGTCGATCACAGAATTAAAAGATGAGATAGATTCTGGAAAAGATTTTGTTATAATAGCAAGGAAGCCTTGTGCAGAGATGACATATGAAGAATTGAAGAAAAGCTTAATTCATGTCTTTAAACGCTCTGGTATGAAAAGAATAAAAAAGTAGCGTAAGGAAATGAATTACACTATATACATACCGAAACAAGGAGGAGCAGGCTTTGAAAAAGAAAATAGGTTTACTAGCCATGGTTATTGCATTAATGGCAATTGCTACTGGCTGTAGTGAAGTCAATCAGCCGATTACACCGAAAAGTACTGGAATTTGGAATGAATATTTCGTATACCCGCTTTCTCAGTTAATTACGTATTTTGCCAACTTATTTGGTAGTAATTACGGTTTAGCAATCGTTGTTACAACTCTTATCATTCGTTTTGCATTATTACCGTTAATGATTAAACAAACGAAGAGTACGAAAGCAATGCAATCGTTACAACCAGAAATGGTGAAGTTAAAAGAGAAATATAGTTCTAAAGATCAAGCGACACAGCAAAAATTACAACAGGAAATGATGCAGTTATATCAAAAAAATGGTGTAAATCCATTAGCCGGTTGTTTACCAATCTTCATTCAAATGCCAATTCTATTCGCTTTTTATCATGCGATTATGAGAACGGCTGAAATTAAGCAGCATAGTTTCTTATGGTTTGATTTGGGACATGCAGATCCGTACTATATCTTACCGATTGTTGCGGCAATTACGACATTTATTCAGCAAAAGCTTGCAATGGCAGGAACTGCTGGCCAAAACCCGCAAATGGCAATGATGATTTGGCTTATGCCTATCATGATTTTAATCTTTGCAATTAACTTCCCGGCTGCATTATCACTTTACTGGGTTGTTGGTAATATCTTTGGTATTGCTCAAATGTATTTTATCAAAGGACCAGAAATTAAGGCTAGTAAGGCTGAGGGATCAGGCAAGTGAGTATAATCACTGCTAAAGGTCATACAGTCGAGCTGGCAGTAGAGGATGCTTTAAGACAATTAAATGCTTCAAAAGACCGAGTAGATATAAATATTATCGATGAGGGTAAGAGAGGGTTCTTAGGTTTATTTGGAAACCGACCTGCAGTAGTAGAAGTTGTATTGAAGAAAGATCCAATTCAAGAATGTGAAGAATATTTAAAAAATGTTATTCACGATATGGGTGTGGAAGCTGAGATTAGTAAAATTGTAAAAGGACGCGAAGTTGAATTTACAATTTACGGCGAAAATGTAGGTGTTTTGATTGGAAAGAGAGGAAACACCTTGAATTCTTTACAGTATTTAACAAAACTTGTGGCGAATCGTAATAAGAAGCAGTACATTGGTATCACACTAGATGTGGAAAATTATCGTAGTAAAAGAAAAGCTACGTTAGAAGCACTTTCTTATCGATTAGCAAAACAAGTAGTAAGTACGAAAAAAAGAGTTGTGTTGGAGCCTATGCCATCTTTTGAACGAAAGATTATCCACCAAGCATTATCTAATCATCAAAATATCATTACAACTTCTGAAGGAAAAGAACCACATCGACATGTTGTAATATCTTCCAAGTGACCGGTTACTCAATTGAGTGCCGGTTTTTTTGAGGGGAAAATAGGTGTGGATAACTAAAAAACACTAAACTTATCCACTGTGAATAAGTTTAGTGTTTTTTACATGAGGACATAATAAAATGAGTTATTATTCTTTTGTAGATAGGTTCGTTATGGTATTCTAATAATTTAGTGAAGAAAATAATCATGTTGAAATAGAGATAAATAAGCAAGTGAGGTGAAAGGACATGGAATTTGATACAATTGCCGCGATTTCCACAGCGCTTGGAGAGGGTGCAATTGCCATTGTTCGAGTAAGTGGGGATGATGCGGTTGAAAAAGTTAATCGTATTTTTAAAGGGAAGGATTTAACAGAGGTTCCTTCTCACACAATTCATTATGGTCATATTGTTGATTTAGATACAAATCAGGTTATTGAAGAAGTAATGGTGTCTATTATGCGTGCACCAAGAACTTTTACACGTGAAAATATAGTAGAAATTAACTGTCATGGTGGACTTGTTTCAGTAAATAAAGTATTGCAGCTTATTTTAGCGCAAGGAGTACGATTAGCGGAACCTGGTGAATTTACAAAACGTGCTTTTTTAAATGGCCGTATTGATTTATCACAAGCAGAAGCTGTTATGGACTTAATCCGTGCAAAAACAGATCGTGCAATGAATGTAGCGATTAATCAAATGGAAGGACGATTATCTAAATTAATCGGCCGTTTGCGTCAGGACATATTAGAAACGTTAGCTCATGTTGAGGTAAACATAGATTACCCTGAATATGATGACGTGGAAGAAATGACACATAATATTTTAATTGAGAAAGCTACACATGTTCGTGCTGAAATTGCAAAAATATTAGAAACATCGAAGCAAGGAAAGATTTTACGTGAAGGTATTGCTACTGCAATCATCGGTAGACCTAATGTTGGGAAATCATCGCTATTAAATAGTCTCGTTCAGGAGAAAAAGGCAATTGTAACTGATATTGCAGGAACAACTCGTGATGTTATTGAAGAGTACGTTAATGTGCGTGGTGTACCACTTAAACTTATAGATACAGCCGGAATTCGTGAAACAGAAGATGTTGTTGAACGAATTGGTGTAGAGCGTTCAAAAGAAATGATGAGTCAAGCTGATTTAGTGTTAGTTGTCGTTAATTATAGTGAAGCTTTAACGAATGAGGATGAAGATCTATTCCGTGCCGTACAAGGAAAAGATTTCATTGTTATTGTAAATAAGACAGATTTACCGCAAGCAATTGATATGGAACGTGTTATAGAATTGGCAGCGGGGAATCGTGTTATTACAACGTCGTTAATTGAGGAACAGGGAATAGATGAGCTTGAAACGGCAATCGCTGATTTATTCTTTGAAGGAACAATTGATTCTGCAGATGTAACATATGTTTCTAACGCGAGACATATTGGATTATTAACACAAGCAGGAAAAACAATTGGAGATGCAATTGAGGCGATAGAAAATGGTGTTCCAATTGATATGGTGCAGATTGATTTAACAAGAACGTGGGAAATACTTGGTGAAATTACTGGTGACACCGTTCATGAAAGCTTAATTGACCAGTTGTTCTCTCAATTTTGTTTAGGAAAATAATATAGTGATGTTTCAGAAAGATAGAGATTATTAGGAGGAATAAACAATGGGATACAATGCCGGTTCATACGATGTCATAGTAATCGGTGCAGGTCATGCAGGATGTGAAGCTGGTCTTGCGGCAGCACGAATGGGCTCCAAAACATTAATGTTAACAATTAACTTAGATATGGTAGCGTTTATGCCATGTAACCCTTCTGTTGGTGGACCAGCAAAAGGGATTGTTGTTCGTGAAATTGATGCATTAGGCGGAGAAATGGGACGCAACATTGATAAAACGCATATTCAAATGCGTATGTTAAATACAGGTAAAGGGCCAGCTGTACGTGCACTTCGAGCACAAGCAGATAAGTTCTCTTACCAGCATGAATTAAAGAAAACAATTGAAGAAACACCAAACTTAACGTTGTTCCAAGGAATGGTAGAGCGTTTAATCGTTGAAGACGGCGAATGTAAAGGGGTAATTACGCAAGCTGGTGCTGAATATACAGCAAAGACAGTCGTAATTACGACTGGAACGTTTTTACGTGGTGAGATTATTATGGGAGATTTAAAATATTCGAGTGGTCCAAATAATCAACAACCATCTATTACCTTATCGGAACATTTAGAGGAGCTTGGATTTGATCTTGTTAGATTTAAAACAGGTACACCTCCGCGCGTAAATAGTAATACGATTGATTACAGTAAAACAGAAATTCAGCCAGGCGATGATAAGCCACGAGCTTTCTCTTTTGAAACGACAAAGTTTATTATGGATCAAATTCCATGTTGGTTAACGTATACAAGTACGGAAACACATCGTTTAATAGATGAAAACCTACATCGCTCAGCTATGTATTCTGGTATGATTAAGGGAACAGGTCCTAGATATTGTCCTTCAATTGAAGACAAGGTAGTAAGGTTTAATGATAAACCACGTCATCAAATTTTCTTAGAGCCAGAAGGACGTAACACACAAGAAGTGTACGTACAAGGTTTATCCACAAGCTTACCAGAAGACGTACAGCGTGATATGCTTAGAACAATCCCTGGTCTAGAAAATGTTGAAATGATGCGTACAGGTTATGCAATTGAATATGATGCAATTGTGCCAACGCAACTATGGCCAACACTTGAAACGAAAAAAATTAAAAATTTATATACAGCAGGACAAATTAATGGAACTTCTGGTTACGAAGAGGCGGCAGGACAAGGGCTTATGGCCGGAATTAATGCAGCATGTCGTTCTTTAGGTAAAAAAGAAGTTATTTTAGGTCGTGAGGATGCTTATATTGGTGTCTTAATTGATGATCTTGTAACGAAAGGGACGAATGAACCATATCGTTTATTAACGTCTCGTGCAGAGTATCGTCTATTATTACGCCATGATAATGCGGATCTTCGTTTAACTGAAATTGGTCATGAAATTGGATTAATTAAAGAAGAACGCTATGAGCGATTTACAAATAAAAAATTACAAATTGAACAGGAAAAGGAACGTTTAAGTAGCATTATTATTAAACCACGTCCTGAAGTTCAAGAATTAATTCGCAATATTGGTGGAAGTGAATTGAAAGATGGAATACGTGCAAGTGACTTATTACGTCGTCCAGAGATGACATATGAGCATATCCATCTTTTAGTACCAAGTGAAGTAGAATTAAGTGATGAAGTTACAGAACAAGTTGAAATTCAGATTAAGTACGAAGGATATATCGAAAAATCTTTACAGCAAGTAGAGCGTATGAAGAAGATGGAAAGCAAAAAAATTCCTGTCGATATTGATTATGATGCGATTTCTAGCCTTGCATCAGAAGCTAGACAGAAATTGAAAGATGTTCGTCCACTTTCAGTGGGGCAGGCTTCACGTATATCGGGCGTAAATCCAGCGGACATTTCCATTTTACTTGTGTATATTGAACAAGGAAAAATTGCGCGAGTATCGAACCAATAAATAGTAAGGAGATATTGTTAGATGAACATAGAACAATTTCAATCTATGCTAGAAGAGAAGGGTATCATCCTCTCTTCTAGACAGTTAGAGCAGTTCGAAATCTACTTCGAAACATTAGTAGAGTGGAATGAAAAAATGAACTTAACGGCTATTACGGAAAAAGAGGAAGTATATTTAAAACACTTTTTTGATTCTATTACAGCTGCTTTTTATTACGATTTTTCAAAACCATTCTCAATTTGTGATGTTGGCGCAGGAGCTGGATTCCCGAGTATTCCTTTAAAAATCTGTTTCCCGCATTTAAAAGTGACGATTGTAGATTCATTGCAAAAACGTATTAATTTCTTAAATCATTTAGCACAAAAGTTGGAATTGAGTGACGTCGCGTTTTGTCATGATCGTGCTGAAACATTTGGAAAAAAAGAAGGTGTACGTGAAGCGTACGACATTGTAATGGCACGTGCAGTCGCGCGTCTTTCAGTATTAAGTGAGCTATGTTTACCACTTGTAAAAGTTGGAGGAACATTCATTGCAATGAAAGGTGCTGCAGCAAACGAAGAAATTGAAAATGGCAAGTATGCTTTAGAGGTGCTAGGCGGGGATTTAAAAGAAATGTCTACGTTCCAATTACCGTTTGAAGAAAGTGAACGTAATATTTTATTAATCGAGAAAAAGCGCAAGACACCAAAGAAATATCCACGCAAACCGGGAACACCCAATAAATTACCTATTGAAAAATAAATCTTATTAGACGTAAGATTAAATTATATAAATGAAAACGTAAATGTTTCATAGGAAACATTTTATGGAGAATAGTCAATAGGCCTAAAGGTGGTGGAATATGTATGAAAAATACG
Organism: Bacillus cereus group sp. BcHK124; assembly: GCF_027712065.1. Lineage (NCBI taxonomy): Bacteria > Bacillati > Bacillota > Bacilli > Caryophanales > Bacillaceae > Bacillus > Bacillus cereus group sp. BcHK124. The sequence goes on along the minus strand of NZ_JAQFPJ010000004.1, from coordinate 287,400 downwards.
TTTTCTCGTTTATTTGGCTTTGGAGATAAAGAGAGCGAATTCGAATTACAAGACGAAAGCCATGAAGAAATAGATAAAAAGGTATATGAAGAAATACAAGAAATTCCGATAGTAAATATTACCCCTAACCGTTATCAACCACGAACAGTTTTTGATGACGCGCGTATTGAGGAACTAGCATTAACGATTCGTACACACGGACTTATTCAGCCAATTGTTGTGAGGCAATATGAGGATGATAAGTACGAGATTATTGCTGGAGAAAGGCGTTTCCGTGCAGCAACAAAGTTAGGGTGGGAAAAGGTTCCTGCAATTATAAAAAACTTAAATGATACAGAAACAGCTTCTGTGGCTTTAATTGAAAATTTGCAACGTGAGGAACTAACAGCAATCGAGGAAGCTGTGGCATATCAAAAGCTAATTGAGTTACATAATTTAACGCAAGAAGCATTGGCACAAAGACTCGGAAAAGGACAATCCACAATCGCAAATAAGTTGCGATTGTTAAAGTTGCCTGAAGAAATAAAAAATGCGTTATTAGAAAAAAGTATTACAGAACGCCATGCCCGTGCGCTCATCCCTTTAAAGAATGAGGAATTACAACTGAAGGTTTTACAGGAAATTGTGGAGAAACAACTGAATGTAAAGCAAACAGAGGAACGAATTGCGAAATTACTAGAGGAAGCAAAACCGAAGCGTAAGGCAAAGCAAAAAGCAGTAAGTCGAGATACGAGAATTGCCATGAATACAATTAGGCAGTCATTACAAATGGTTGCTGACAGTGGTTTAAATGTTAATTCTGAGGAAGAAGAGTTTGACGAGTACTATCAAATTACAATTCAAATTCCGAAGAAAAAATAATAATGGCGTGTTAGAGACCTGATCCTATTGGATAGGTCTCTTTTACTATATTTTCTTGTTAGATGAAGAAGGAGTTTACAAATAAATTTTGAAGTTTAATAAGGACGTAAAAGAAAAACTTTTATTTCATGTTACAATAAACGTAATTGTTACTAGAATAAGATAGAAAGGTTGAAAGTAGGTGACATCATGGGAAAAATCATTGCTATAGCCAATCAAAAGGGTGGCGTTGGAAAAACAACAACATCTGTTAATTTAGGGGCTGGATTGGCACAAGTAGGTAAAAAGGTCCTTCTTGTAGATATTGATGCTCAAGGAAATGCAACGACGGGTGTGGGAATTGAAAAATCCGAATTAGATCAATGTATTTACAATGTTCTTGTGGAAGATGCAGATGTTCAAGGGGTTATACAGAAAACCGCAACTGAAAACTTAGATGTTCTACCCGCTACAATTCAATTAGCAGGTGCTGAAATTGAATTGGTACCGACTATTTCCCGGGAAGTACGTTTGCAAAGGGCATTACAGCCAGTTCGTGATGAATATGATTATATTATTATCGACTGTCCCCCGTCCTTAGGGTTATTAACGATTAATGCATTAACTGCAGCAGATTCTGTTATTATTCCTGTTCAATGCGAATATTACGCACTAGAAGGGTTAAGTCAGCTATTAAATACAGTTCGACTTGTGCAAAAGCACTTAAATAAAAATCTAGCAATTCAAGGCGTATTGCTAACAATGTTAGATGCCCGTACAAATTTAGGGATTCAGGTTATAGATGAAGTGAAAAAATACTTTAGAGATAAAGTATACCGTTCGATTATCCCTCGTAATGTTCGTTTGAGTGAAGCACCAAGTCATGGGAAACCAATTATGCAGTATGACGCTAAATCAAGAGGGGCAGAAGTATATATAGATTTAGCAGAGGAAGTGATTGCAGGTGGCTAAAGGATTAGGAAGAGGAATCAATGTGTTTTTTCCTGATTTAGATGCGAAAGAAGAAGAGACAATTCAGGAGATTACGATAACTGAATTAAGACCGAATCCATATCAACCACGTAAACACTTTAATAAAGAGGCGATTCAGGAATTATCGGCCTCTATTAAAGAGCACGGCATATTACAACCATTAATTGCTAGAAAGAGTATTAAAGGATATGAAATTGTTGCAGGTGAAAGAAGATATCGTGCTGCTAAAGAGGCGGGACTCGAAAAAGTACCTGCCGTTGTAAGACAATTAAATGAGCAGCAAATGATGGAGTTTGCATTGCTTGAAAACTTACAACGAGAAGATTTAAATCCAATGGAAGAAGCAATGGCATATCAAATGTTAATGAATGAGCTAAATGTGACGCAAGAACAATTAGCAAAACGTCTTGGTAAGAGTAGACCTTACATTGCAAACTATACGCGGTTATTGAGCCTCCCTTCTTTTGTTCAAGATATGATTGCAAATGGTCAACTTTCAATGGCTCATGGGAGAACCTTGCTTACGATAAAAGATGAAGAACAATTGAAAGCTTTATTGAAACGAATTGAAAAAGAAGGATTAAATGTTCGTCAATTAGAGAAAATTGTTCAGGAGATCAATCAACGCGTTTCACGTGAAACAAAACAAGTGAAAAAAGAAAGAAATATATTTTTCGTAGAACGCGAAACATTCTTAAGAGAAAAGTTTGGCACAGATGTAAAAATTAAAGAAACAAAAAAAGAAAAAGGTAAAATCGAAATTGAATTTTTCAATAAAGAAGATTTAAATCGTATTTTAGAATTATTAGCGCAGCAAAACTAAAAAGCAAACCATCTTATTATTTATAGATGGTTTGCTTTTTTTAATACAGATAATTTTTGGTCTGTTTCTTTTATGCTTTGTGCAATTACATCAGCCATTTTCATAACTAAACTTAATCTTGTATTTTGCAGGACGAAAAATTCCATAAAACCATTTAGATTTACGATGCCATGAATATGTAAATCACCAACTGCCGGTAATTTCTTATTCATCGCAGCTCCAGGTTTACTAGGTCCCATTCCGGTAGTGATGGAACCAATACTTTGAGACTTTCCTAAACAGGCATCCACTGCAATTATAAATGAAGCAGGATTATCTTTCTGTATATTCTGAATTTTTTCTTCTAAGTTTAGCGCATGTACTGGATCATCTAGTGTGCCGAACACTTGGAAGTTTGTAATTTCTACTTGTTCTAGTTTCGTACCGACTAACGGACCGAGTGCATCTCCTGTGGAACGATCTGTTCCGATACAAACGAGAATAATTGGTATATGAGTCTTAATAGGGATATGGGAAAGTAAGAAGTTACTAATTGTCTCGGAGGCTTCTAAATCTTGGTGCATAACATTTTGAGTTTCTTTTTCGAAAAAAGGTAAGCGAAAACTTCCAATATTCATGAAGCACCCATCCTTTTAATAAATTTTCAAAATATGTTATATGGTGAGTGAAATGGAAAACTATAAGTGCGTACTTGCTGTAAAATTTAAGTGAGAACGGAAATAATAGTACTAGTATATATATATTCGTTCCATTTTATACCTGTATGTAGGTTAACAAATGGAATTAAAGTCATAAAATTTTTTCAGCAATTAGGAGACTTCTGATACAATAAGAAGGATAACTAAAAAGAAATTTTGGCTGGAGAGGTAGAGGTACATGGATTTATTAACGAAGTGGTTTAATGCTACGAAACAGTATTTACTAGATGCTGATCGTTGGGCTCATATTGGAATTGCGACATTAAAAATATGTATCATTTTAACAATTGGTGCAATTGTAGTACGAATTGCAAGAGCGGTTGTACGGAATGCGTTTCGTATGGGAAGTCGTTCGCCAATTCAAATTTCAGAACGTCGTACAGTTACAGTAGCGAAGTTACTTGAAAATATTGTGGCATACGTTGTTATGTTTATTATGTTAATTGCGATTTTAGGTGTGTTTGATATTAATGCATCAGGTTTATTAGCCGGTGCAGGGGTAATTGGTTTGGCAGTCGGATTTGGTGCTCAAAGTTTAGTAAAAGATGTTATTACAGGGTTATTTATCTTGCTAGAAGATCAATTTTCAGTCGGTGACTACGTAAAAATTGGTCAGTTTGAAGGAGTCGTTTTAGAGATTGGACTTCGTACAACAAAAGTAAAAAGCTGGACAGGTGAAATTCATACTTTACCAAATGGAAGTATCATTCAAGTTACGAACTATTCAGTTAGTAATAGTGTAGCATTTGTTGATGTATCTATTTCGTATGAGGCTGACATAGCGAAAGCAGAGCAAGTCATTGAAGACTTATTACAAGAATTACCTGCAAAGTACGAAAAAATGGTAACAACACCGCAATTGTTAGGTGTACAAACATTAGCTGCTTCAGAAGTGATATTACGTGTTATTGCTGAAGTAGAGCCAATGCAACATGCAGTTATTGCAAGAGCACTTCGTAAAGAAATTAAAAATCGTCTAGATCTACATGGTATTGAAATTCCATATCCACGTATGGTTTTATATAATCGTGAAGAATTAGTGAGTGAAAAAGCAAATTAGTATGGAGAGGGGTTTGGAGAATGGAGCAAAAGCAGTATAACTTGTATGATGTTGTGGAAATGAAGAAAGCCCACCCATGTGGTGAGAATCGTTGGAAGATTATTCGTATGGGAATGGATATCCGCATTAAGTGCGAGGGATGTGACCATTCAGTAATGATTCCTCGAAGAGAGTTTGATCGTAAGGTAAAAAAAATACTTGTGAAGCACGAAGAATAGAGAGAAAGTAACAGTTGCAGTGGGTAGCTGTTACTTTTTTTCGTTTGGAGGAAACTTGTCATTTTTTTCGTTACTATCTATAATGATGAAAGATTGAGACATAGGAGTGAAAAATATGGGATTAACGGCTGGGATTGTTGGATTACCTAACGTAGGGAAGTCCACTTTATTTAATGCAATTACACAAGCAGGAGCAGAATCTGCAAACTATCCATTCTGTACAATTGATCCAAACGTAGGAATTGTAGAAGTACCAGATGAGCGTTTAAATAAATTAACGGAATTAGTAGAACCGAAAAAAACTGTTCCGACTGTATTTGAGTTTACTGATATTGCAGGTATCGTAAAAGGTGCTAGTAAAGGCGAAGGTTTAGGAAATAAATTCTTATCTCACATTCGCCAAGTAGATGCAATTTGCCAAGTTGTTCGTTGTTTTGAAGACGAAAATATTACGCACGTTTCAGGGAAAGTAGATCCAATTGATGATATTGAAACAATCAACCTAGAACTAATCTTAGCCGATTTAGAATCTGTTGATAAACGTATCGAACGTGTTGCGAAATTAGCAAGACAAAAAGATAAAGAAGCAGTATATGAGCATGAAATTTTAGTTCGTTTAAAAGAAGCTTTTGAAGAGGGAAAACCGGCTCGTACTGTTGAATTTACAGAAGAACAAATGAAGATTGTTAAAGGCCTTCATTTACTGACAACGAAAGAAATGTTATATGTAGCAAACGTAAGCGAGGACGATGTAATCGATCCTTCTGAAAACAAATATGTACAAATGGTAAAAGAATTTGCTGCGAATGAAAACTCTCAAGTAATCGTTGTATGTGCAAAGATCGAATCAGAAATCGCTGAGTTAGACGAAGAAGAGAAAAAGGTATTCCTTGAAGAACTAGGCATTGAAGAATCTGGTTTAGATCAATTAATTCGTGCTGCATATGATTTATTAGGACTTGCTACTTACTTCACAGCTGGTGTACAAGAAGTACGTGCATGGACATTCAAACAAGGTATGAAAGCACCACAATGTGCTGGTGTAATTCATACAGACTTTGAGCGTGGATTTATTCGTGCAGAAACAGTTTCTTACGAAGACTTAATGACAAATGGTTCTATGACAGCTGCAAAAGAAGCTGGTAAAGTTCGTTTAGAAGGAAAAGAGTATATCGTAAAAGACGGAGATGTTATGCACTTCCGTTTTAACGTTTAATTTAATATTTCCTAGGAAAAATAAAGATATGAGCTTGGCAAATATATTATATGTTTGCCAAGTTTTTTATGTATGGGTGAGTTGATTCATCTAACTTACTATGATATAATCTAAACTCGTGAGTAATTACTATAAATTAATTGCTCCTTGCCCATTATGGGCCGTTTAGACCAAAAGGAGGTGAAAGTGTAATGAGAAAGTACGAAATTATGTACATCATTCGTCCTGGCGTTGAAGAAGAAGCTCAAAAAGCTTTAGTTGAACGTTTTGCAGGTGTTTTAACAAACAATGGTGCAGAAATCATTAACACGAAAGAGTGGGGTAAGCGTCGTTTAGCTTACGAAATCAACGACTTACGTGAAGGTTTCTACATGATCTTAAACGTGAAATCTAACGCAGAAGCGATTAACGAATTCGACCGTTTAGCTAAGATCAACGAAGACATCCTTCGTCATATCGTTGTTAAAGAAGAAGAAAAATAATTGATATATAAGGGAGAGTGGTTCGATTGATGAATCGTGTTATCCTCGTTGGTCGTTTAACTAAGGACCCTGACTTACGTTACACGCCCAATGGTGTTGCAGTAGCTACTTTTACGTTAGCTGTGAATCGCGCATTTGCCAATCAACAAGGTGAGCGTGAAGCTGACTTTATTAATTGTGTAATATGGCGTAAACAAGCAGAAAACGTAGCAAATTATTTGAAAAAAGGTAGCTTAGCAGGCGTAGATGGACGTCTTCAAACTCGTAATTACGAGGGACAAGATGGTAAACGTGTATACGTAACAGAAGTTCTTGCGGAAAGCGTACAATTTTTAGAGCCGCGTAATGGCGGTGGGGAGCAACGCGGTTCATTTAATCAGCAACCATCAGGAGCTGGTTTCGGTAACCAAGGCTCTAACCCATTTGGTCAATCTAGTAATTCAGGTAACCAAGGTAACTCTGGATTTACGAAGAATGACGATCCATTTTCAAATGTAGGTCAACCGATCGACATTTCCGACGACGATTTACCGTTCTAATACAGTAAATTTGTTAGTTTTAACAAAGAATGGAGGGAAATAGACATGGCAGGACGCAAAGGTGGACGTGCGAAACGTCGTAAGGTGTGTTTCTTCACAGCTAACGGCATCACTCGCATCGATTATAAAGATGTTGATTTATTAAAACGTTTCGTTTCTGAGCGTGGTAAAATTTTACCTCGTCGTGTAACAGGAACAAGCGCAAAATACCAACGCAAACTTACAGTTGCAATTAAACGTGCTCGTCAAATGGCACTTTTACCATATGTTGGTGAATAATAGCGTATGAAATGCACAGTAGAGTCGGACTCTACTGTGCATTTTGCTATGCTTTTCTTTTTTGAAAGAGAGGTTAAAATGTGAGGCAAGCGAGATTTATTACTGAAGGAGCCGCGTTGTTGGCTATATATGTAATGTTATTGTTTATATCTATGTATGTTCCGATTTTAGGTACAGTTGTAACGTTTGCATTGCCGTTGCCATTTATATTGTTAACGATAAGATATAAATTATCGAATGCATTTGTAATTTTTACGGCTGCATTTTTAATTGTTGTTTTTGTAAGTCAGCCGATAGGTCTAGTAAAGACGGTCGTATTTGGGTTGATGGGTATTGTTTTAGGGTGCATGTATAAAAAACAAAGAAAGCCATTGGAGATTTTAATAACCGGTTCACTTGCATACTTAATCAGTATTATGCTCATTTATGTTGCCAGTATAAAGTTTTTTAACATAGATTTTATAAAGCAAATACAAAATATGTTTAATAAAAGCGTAGTGCAAAGTGAAAAGATAGCAAGTGTTGCTGGTATGCCGATTAGTAAAGAGCAAAAAGAGTTATTTGTACAAATGAATGATATATTACAAGCGGTATTCCCGAGTATACTTGTGATGGTTTCTGTATGTCTTTCTTGGATTACCATAATAATATCAGGTAGTGCTTTAAAAAAGCTAAAGCATGATGTTATACCTTGGCCTAAGTTCAAAGATATACAATTACCAAAGAGTATTGTTTGGTATTACGTTATATTTATTTTGCTATCAACTTTTATAAAAGTAGAACCGACATCATATTTACATATGGTATTTTCTAACCTATATGTCATATTTGCTTTATTACTAGTGCTGCAAGGCCTGACGTTTATCACTTTTCTAGCGCATAGCAAAGGTTTTACGAAAGGGGTTCCTATTATTAGTTTTATCGCCTGCATGTTTATTCCGATGCTGTTTCCTCTTGTGACAATCTTAGGTATAATTGATTTAGGGATTTCATTGCGTTCTAAAATAGGAGGATAAAATAATATTTCTTATACTATTTTAATCTGTTTAACTAACTGGAAGATAAGTTAGTTTTACTTTATAGGAGTTGTATACATGCCTGAATTTTATAAGAAACAGTGGTTTTTATATCCTGTTTACGTATTGGCATTTTTTGTGTTTGTGCTCATTTCAATTCTCTGTTATTTTCATTTACTAATGGGGATAGTCTCCTTCTTTATTTTTTGTATCGTCCTTTTTGTTGTTGTACGATTTGAACTTACTTTCCAAAAGAATTTTGAAAAACATACGACAGATATGATTACAAGGGTAAAGAAAGTGAGTAATGAGGCATTTAACCAGATGCCAATTGGTATTTTGTTATACAATAAGGATTATGGGATTGATTGGGCAAATCCTTATTTATCTTCATGTCTGGGGCAGCATGCATTGGCTGGATGGCACCTTTATGATGTATCAGAAACGTTACTTCTTTTTATTAAGGGAGAAACGTCCGATGATATAGTCTCTTTAAATAATCGAAAGTTTCGTGTCTTTGTAAGGAAAGAAGAAAAGTTAATTTATTTCTTTGATGTAACAGAACAAACAGAGATTGAAAAGATGTACGAGGATCAACGTACTGTTTTAGCTGTCATTTATTTAGATAATTATGATGAAGTTACACAAGGGTTGGATGATCAATTACGTACGAATATAACAAGTCTTGTAACATCAAGACTAAATGAGTGGGCCGTTAAGTATGGGGCATATTTAAAACGTGCATCTTCAGAAAGATTCTTCGTTGTGTTAAATGAAAGTATTTTAGCGCAGATGGAGAAAGGGAAATTTAGCATTTTAGATCAAGTACGTGAAGAAACATCTAAAAGGAATATACCACTTACATTAAGTGTAGGTGTTGGATCAGGTGATTTACCTTTATCCGAGCTTGGGGCAATGGCTCAATCAGGTTTAGATCTTGCGCTTGGGCGTGGTGGAGATCAAGTAGCTATTAAACAAGCGACAGGTAAAGTTAAGTTTTATGGTGGTAAGACAAATCCGGTGGAAAAACGTACTCGTGTACGTGCCAGAGTGATTTCGCATGCATTAAAGGATTTAGTATTAGAAAGTAGCAATGTCATTATAATGGGGCATAGGGCTCCTGATATGGACGCAATTGGTGCTGCGATTGGTATTTTAAAGGTAGCGCAATTAAATGAGCGCAAAGGATATATTGTGCTCGATGAAAATGATTCTGATAAGGGAATTAAGCGTTTAATGGATAAAGTGAAACAAAATGAAGAGTTATGGTCTCACTTTATTACACCAGAACAAGCGATGGAATTTGCAAATGATGATTCCTTACTTGTTGTTGTTGATACGCATAAACCTTCAATGGTGATGGAAGAAAAGCTGTTACGCAAAATTGAAAATGTAGTTGTGATTGACCATCATCGCCGAGGAGAAGACTTTATTGAGGATCCGTTGCTTGTTTACATGGAGCCATATGCTTCTTCTACGGCAGAGCTTGTTACGGAATTACTTGAATACCAACCGAAAAATTTAAAAATGACAATGTTAGAAGCAACAGCATTATTAGCAGGTATTATTGTTGATACGAAAAGCTTTACATTCCGGACAGGTGCTCGTACGTTTGATGCGGCTTCTTATTTACGCTCACACGGTGCAGATACTGTACTTGTACAAGAGCTTTTAAAAGAAGATATGAATCAGTATTTACGGGTTGCAAAAGCTATTAAAAATGCGTACATTTATACAAATGGAATTGCGATTGCAAAAGTTGATAGCGATGATTACTACGATCAAGTGCTTATTGCGCAATCAGCGGACACATTATTAACAATGACAGGAATTATTGCATCGTTTGTTATTGCAAAACGTGGCGAGAATTTCATTGGAATTAGCGGCAGGTCTTTAGGTGAAGTGAATGTGCAGCTAATTATGGAAAACTTAGGTGGTGGCGGGCATTTAACGAATGCAGCCACACAAATGAAAAATGTTACAGTAGATGAAGCTGAGGAGAAGCTTCGATTTGTTATTGATGACTATTTACAGGGAGGCACACAATCATGAAAGTAATTTTTCTAAAAGACGTAAAAGGTAAAGGGAAAAAAGGGGAAGTAAAAAACGTACCAGATGGTTATGCAAATAACTTCTTACTAAAACAAGGATTAGCTGCTGAAGCGACAAATAGCAGTATGAAAACTTTAGAAGCTCAAAAGCGCAAAGAAGAAAAAGATGCAGCAGCAGAGCTTGAAAATGCAAAACAATTAAAAGAAACGTTAGAGAAATTAACTGTAGAATTAAAGGCTAAATCTGGAGAAGGCGGCCGTCTATTCGGTTCAATCACAAGTAAACAAATCGTAGATGCAATGCAAAAATCTCACAATATTAAACTTGATAAGCGTAAATTTGAAATGGATGATGCAATTCGTGCGTTAGGCTATACAAACGTTACTGTGAAATTGCATCCGCAAGTAACAGCAACAGTAAAAGTTCATGTTAGTGAACAATAAAACTAAGTTAAGCAAGGAGGATTGCGTATGAGTGATGTAATGGCTGATCGTACCCCTCCGCATAATATAGAAGCTGAGCAGGCAGTCTTAGGTGCTATATTGATTGATCAGGATGCATTAACTTCAGCATCGGAACTGTTGGTACCTGACTCATTTTATCGAACGAAACATCAAAAGATTTTTGAAGTCATGCTTGGGCTATCTGATAAGGGGGAGCCAATTGACTTAGTAATGATGACGTCAGCGATGGCTGATCAAGGATTACTAGAAGAAGTTGGTGGGGTTTCTTACTTAGCAGAATTAGCAGAAGTTGTTCCGACTGCTGCTAACGTAGAGTATTATGCAAGAATCATCGCTGAAAAAGCACTGTTACGTCGTTTAATTCGAACGGCGACTCATATTGTGTCTGATGGATATGAGAGAGAAGATGATGTGGATGGTCTTTTAAATGAGGCTGAGAAAAAAATATTAGAAGTATCTCATCAGACGAATGCGAAAGCATTCCAAAATATTAAAGACGTTCTTGTAGATGCTTACGATAAAATCGAACTTTTGCATAATCAAAAAGGTGAAGTGACCGGGATACCGACTGGATTTACTGAATTAGATAAGATGACGGCAGGGTTCCAACGAAATGATTTAATCATCGTGGCGGCACGTCCTTCGGTAGGTAAAACGGCATTTTCATTAAATATCGCACAAAACGTAGCGACGAAAACGGATGAAAATGTAGCGATTTTTAGTCTAGAGATGGGTGCTGATCAGCTTGTTATGCGTATGCTTTGTGCAGAAGGGAATATTGATGCACAAAGACTTCGTACCGGATCGTTAACTTCTGATGATTGGGCGAAATTAACGATGGCAATGGGTAGCCTTTCTAATGCTGGTATTTATATTGATGATACGCCGGGGATTAAAGTAAATGAGATTCGAGCAAAATGTCGTAGATTAAAACAGGAACAGGGTCTTGGTATGATCTTGATTGACTACTTACAGCTTATTCAAGGAAGTGGGAAATCAGGAGAGAACCGTCAGCAGGAAGTATCTGAGATTTCTCGTACACTAAAAGGGATTGCGCGTGAATTACAAGTTCCTGTTATTGCCTTGTCACAGTTATCTCGTGGTGTAGAATCTCGTCAAGATAAACGTCCGATGATGTCTGATATTCGTGAATCGGGAAGTATCGAGCAGGATGCCGATATCGTAGCCTTTCTATATCGTGAAGATTACTATGACCGAGAAACGGAAAATAAAAATACGATTGAAATTATTATTGCAAAGCAGCGTAATGGTCCAGTAGGCTCAGTAGAGCTCGCATTCGTTAAAGAGTTCAATAAGTTCGTTAACTTAGAACGTCGCTTCGAAGATGGACATGCGCCGCCGGCATAACGATAGTATAAAAAAGAAACGCATTTCTTATAATAAGATGTGTTTCTTTTTTTTTATAGAAAAGATAAGGCTTTCATAGTGTGAAAATATAATTCTTACGAACGAAAAAGTTTTTTGGTAAAAAAATGTTCGTTTTTTGGTTGACTTCTTTTTCGGTTTTGGTACAATTATATTGTTTGAATAGATCGTTTGAAAATTGCGGAGGTGCTTTAATAATGTCTTCAGTAGTAGTTGTAGGAACACAATGGGGCGACGAAGGAAAAGGTAAAATCACTGATTTTCTTTCTGAGCATGCGGAAGTAGTTGCAAGATATCAAGGTGGAAATAACGCAGGACATACAATTGTTTTTGGCGGAGTTAAATATAAATTACACTTAATTCCATCTGGTATTTTCTATAAAGAGAAAATTTGTGTAATCGGAAACGGCTTAGTAGTAGATCCGAAAGCATTACTTGAAGAGTTAAAATACTTACACGATCGTGGTGTAAGTACTGATAATTTACGCGTAAGTAACCGTGCGCACGTTATTTTGCCTTATCACTTAAAACAAGATGAGTTAGAAGAAGCAAGTAAAGGTGATAACAAAATCGGTACAACGAAAAAAGGTATCGGTCCTGCATATATGGACAAAGCTGCTCGTATTGGTATTCGTATGGCTGATCTTTTAGACCGTGAAGCATTTAAAGAGAAGCTTGAGCGCAATTTAGCACAAAAAAATCGTTTGTTTGAAAAAATGTACAATACAGAAGGTTTCAGTGTAGAAGAAATCTTCGAAGAGTACTTCGAGTACGGACAACAAATCGCGCAATATGTGTGTGATACGTCTGTTGTATTAAATGATGCATTAGATAATAATCACCGTGTATTATTTGAAGGTGCACAAGGTGTTATGCTTGATATCGACCACGGTACGTATCCGTTTGTTACATCTTCTAACCCAATTGCTGGTGGTGTAACAGTTGGAACTGGAGTTGGTCCTGCAAAAGTTACTCGCGTTGTAGGTGTATGTAAAGCATATACAAGCCGTGTAGGTGATGGTCCATTCCCTACTGAGCTTCATGACGAAATTGGTCATCAAATTCGTGAAGTTGGTCGTGAGTATGGAACGACAACTGGTCGTCCACGCCGCGTAGGTTGGTTTGATAGCGTTGTTGTAAGACATGCGCGTCGTGTTAGTGGTTTAACAGATTTATCATTAAACTCTATCGACGTTCTAACTGGTATTCCAACTCTTAAAATTTGTGTTGCTTACAAATACAATGGCGAAGTTATCGATGAAGTTCCAGCAAACTTAAACATTTTAGCGAAATGTGAGCCTGTATACGAAGAGCTTCCAGGTTGGACAGAAGATATTACTGGTGTAAGATCATTAGACGAGCTTCCTGAGAATGCAAGAAAATACGTAGAACGTGTTTCTGAGTTAACAGGAATTCAATTATCTATGTTCTCAGTTGGACCAGATCGTAACCAAACGAATATCGTTCGTAACGTATACGAAGCTTAATTGATATTTTTAAGAAAAAACTCATGTCCGCATGAGTTTTTTCTTATTTTTTATAAAAAAATAAAAAAGGTATTGCAAAAAATAAATAAAACATGTTATGATACATCTTGTCGTCACGAAAATATGACGTTGGTGAGTATGAGCCATTAGCTCAGTTGGTAGAGCATCTGACTTTTAATCAGAGGGTCGAAGGTTCGAGTCCTTCATGGCTCACCATTTTATTTTTCGTGGCCCGTTGGTCAAGTGGTTAAGACACCGCCCTTTCACGGCGGTAACACGGGTTCGAATCCCGTACGGGTCATGTTTTTTTATGTTCATTTTTGGTCCCGTGGTGTAGTGGTTAACATGCCTGCCTGTCACGCAGGAGATCGCCGGTTCGACCCCGGTCGGGACCGCCACTTTTGTTTATACCACCATTAGTGGTTTTATATATAGTTTTGGCTCGGTAGCTCAGTCGGTAGAGCAGAGGACTGAAAATCCTCGTGTCGGCGGTTCGATTCCGTCCCGAGCCACTCTCAGGATATTAAGTGGGCCCACTTAATATCCTTTTTATTTGTGTAATTTTACAAAATTGAGTAGTTATTTTAAAATAGAATGAGGAGCCTCTAGCAGTTGAAGCTAGAGGTTTTTCTATAGATCGTATAGGATTCCGTGTAAAAGTGGATCATACATGAGTCTGTGAGAATAGAGGAGAAAGTACTTAAGCAAAAGATGCGGTCATATAGGGACATACTATGTAGACATCAATGTGTTTAGGGATATTGACCATATTTTTACCCCGCTATTTAATGGGCAGTAAGGCCTTCACCTTAAAATTCAGCGAAAGCAAAGAAGTTAGGTGGAGGGAGGGCTGCCCGTAAAAGCCCAATTGGTGAGGGCTGATTAAAGCTTCACTTTATAAGGAGGAAATAAACGATGATGGGAAAGAAAATTTTAGTAGTTGATGATGAAAAGCCGATTGCAGATATTTTGAAGTTCAACCTAGAAAAAGAAGGTTTTGAAATTGTAATGGCGCATGATGGTGATGAAGCAATTGAAAAAGCAACTGAAGAACAACCAGATATGGTTTTATTAGATATTATGCTACCAGGTAAGGATGGCTTAGAGGTTTGCCGTGAAATACGTAAAAGCTCAGAAATGCCGATTATTATGCTTACAGCGAAGGACTCTGAAATCGATAAAGTATTAGGACTTGAGCTTGGGGCAGATGATTATGTAACGAAGCCATTTAGTACGAGGGAATTACTTGCTCGCGTGAAGGCGAATTTACGTCGCCATCAGCAAGGTGGTGCGGCAGAAAAAGAAGAAAATACGGAAATGGTTATTGGACCAATTGTTATCAATCCAAATGCGTATAGTGTAACGAAACGTGAGGAAAATATTGAGCTTACACACCGTGAATTTGAGCTATTACATTATTTAGCAAAACATTTAGGACAAGTTATGACACGTGAACATTTATTGCAAACAGTTTGGGGTTATGACTATTTTGGAGATGTACGTACAGTGGATGTAACAGTACGTCGTCTACGTGAAAAAATCGAAGATAATCCAAGTCATCCTACATTAATTGTCACTAGACGTGGAGTAGGGTATTACTTGCGTGACCCAGAGCAGGAATAGTATATGAAGAAAGTCGGTTTTTTTCAATCTATTCATTTAAAATTTGTACTCATATATATGCTATTAATATTGATAGCTATGCAAGTTATTGGGGTATATTTCGTAAGAGAGTTAGAAAAGAGTCTTGTACAAGGTTTTAGAGATTCTTTAACGCAACAAACGAACTTATTATCGTATAACTTGAAACAAGAGTTTAAAAAAAGTTATACAAAAGCAGAGACAGAATCAACAGGTGAAACGATTAAAACTTCTATTCGAAAATTTGCCTCTGATCGAAAGAAGGATATTCAAGAAGTAAGTGTATTTGATGCGAATAGAAAGCTGCTCGCTATTTCAGATGAGTCAAAGCAAAACAAGGTAAATAGAACGTCAACTGATATAGCTGTTCAGCGGGTATTGGTACAAAAAAAACCAGAAGTGAAAATTGAGAAGGATGGTCGTACAGGTCACCGTGTACAAGTTATGATTACTCCTATTATGGATGATAACAACAAAGATGCACTTGGTGCTATTTACGTTGTTGCATCCATGGAAGATGTTTATAAGCAGATGAAGGATATTAATCAAATCTTTGCGACTGGAACCGTTATTGCATTACTCGTAACAGCTGTACTTGGAATTTTGTTAGCTCAAACGATTACGAGACCAATCTCTGATATGCGAAGACAAGCAATTGAAATGGCGAAAGGAAACTATTCAAGAAAAGTAAAAGTGCACAGCCATGATGAAATTGGACAATTAGCATTATCTTTCAATAATTTATCAAAAAAATTACAACAAGCTCGTTCTTCAACAGAAAGTGAAAGACGTAAATTGTCATCCGTATTATCACATATGACAGATGGAGTAATTGCTACTGATCGAAAAGGGGACATTATTTTATTAAATGATCCTGCGGAAAAGATGCTAAATGTTTCGCGTGAAACGGCGCTCGATCAATCTGTTTTAGAAGTATTGGGAATACAAGAAGAATTTACGCTCGATCATTTATACGAAGAGCCGGATTCTGTTTTATTAGATTTTAGTACGAGAAATGAGCCATATATTTTACGCGCTAGTTTCTCTGTTATTCAAAAAGAGACAGGGAAAGCAAATGGTTTAATTGCCGTATTATATGATGTGACTGAGCAGGAGCGTATAGAAAGAGAACGCCGCGAGTTTGTAGCAAACGTCTCTCATGAATTAAGAACGCCATTAACGACAATGCGCAGTTACTTAGAGGCACTTACAGACGGTGCATGGCAGGATCCAAATATTGCACCACAATTTTTAACAGTTACACAAGAAGAAACAGAAAGAATGATTAGACTTGTAAATGCATTATTGCAACTATCTAAACTCGATAGTACAGAACATCGTTTAATGAAAGAATGGGTCGACTTTACTGACTTCTTTAATAACATTATTGATCGTTTTGAAATGTCTAAAGAGCAAAACGTAAGCTTCAAACGATCTTTCTCTAAAAAATCTCGATTTATTGATATGGATACGGATAAAATTACGCAAGTATTGTATAACATTATTTCGAATGCATTAAAGTATTCGCCAGAAGGTGGAACAGTAACATATCGCTTACGTGATCGCGGAGAATTATTAGAGATTAGTGTAAGTGACCAAGGAATGGGTATTCCGAAAGAAAACGTTGATAAAATCTTTGAACGTTTTTATCGCGTAGATAAAGCACGTTCAAGACAAATGGGCGGTACAGGACTTGGATTAGCGATTGCGAAAGAAATGATTGAGGCACATGGTGGCTCAATTTGGGCAAAGAGTGAGGAAGGAAAAGGGACAACGATTTATTTCACATTGCCTATGGCAGCAGATGAAGAGGACGAATGGGAATGAGTATGGAGAATGTTAAAACGATAGTTTTAATTAATTTAGTTGTAATTAGTCTATTTCTTACTTTTAACTTATGGACGTATGTGCCAGATTCCACATCTATGCAAAATGCAAAATTTGTACAGGGGAATGAGGGAAATACTCAAACTAAAATCGCTGATGTTGTCCGCCCTACTTCTATCATCGTGCATAAAGATAAAAATCATTACGGGAGCAAAAGAGAGGGAGATATAGAATCAATCTATAGAACTTTGGAAGCAGGGGAATTAAATGAGTTCAAAGAGATATCGATTGCTAAGGCTGACTTCCTTTCTTATGTTCATGGTGAAGGGAAAATTGAACTTATTTTCCCTACCAACATCCCATTTGATGCAGTTAAATCTATGTTTAGTATGAAAGAAAAAAGTATAGCTAAGCCTAAACACTTTAATCGAATTATTCTTGATCCTTCTAGAAGTAGGGATCAAGAAATTAAAATTAATTTTGTTTCTGATGGTGATAACTCTAGAATATATGAAGCAAAATTAAGTGGTGTGTATTTAAAAGATATTGTAAATGCACAAAATCAATTTATAGTATCAGCGAAACCTTATTTTGACTATCAAATTAATGATATGAAAAAGTTATTTTTACCAGATGGAACGACAGAATTAAGTAATATAACATATATTTCATCTAATTTGGCGGTTGATACATTTAAGAATGCTCTTTTTAGTGATCCACGTTATTTAAGCCCTATTATCGAGAGGTCGAAAGAAATATTTACAGATGGTATTAGGTCTATGGAGATTGAAAACGATCAGCATATGCTAAAGTATAAAAATTCTTCTGTTTTAAGTGAGAAAAAGCCAGATAATTTAATGCTTTTACAAAAAAGTTTTGATTTTGTAAATGGTCACAGTGGGAGTTTGGATTCATATCGTTTGGACTATATGAATAAAGGACAGACAGTATTCCGCTTACAGGAAGATGGATATCCCGTATTCAATACAGATGGATTAGCTGAATTGAGACAAGTATGGGGATCGGAAGAAGTAATGGAATATGAAAGACCGTTACTTTCTTTAAATACGAAAGGTATAGAGCAGAAGGTTACTCTTCCGTCAGGTCATGTTGTAATAGCATCCTTAGAAAATAATGCCGCGGTAGATAAAAAATCTATTAAAGATATTGGGATTGGATACAAATTATCACTAGATGGGCAAGTAGCGCGACTACAGCCAATTTGGTATGTAAAGTTTGTTGAAGATGAAGCTGGCAAACAAAAAATATATGAGTGGAATGAGGGAGGACTAAATGGATTGGGATCGGATTAAAACCATATTTATTGTGACCTTTTTTGTTTTGGACCTCTTTCTCATTTTTCAATTCATTCAAAAGCAAGATAGTAATCAATTGGAGCTTATTGCAGAAACAAAGATAGATCAAGAATTAAAAGCAAACAAAATTACTATGGGTAATTTTCCTAAAGAACCGAAAAAAGAGTCATTTATTAGGGCTGAAAACAAGACATTTAAAGAAGAAGACGTACAGTCTTTAAAAAATCAAACGGCGCATATACAAAATATGTATAAGATAGAAAGTAAGCTAAAAGAGCCCTTTTTAAATACAAAATCTTTATCCAAAGATAAGTATAATGATTTTTTGAAGAACTATGTATTAGATGGACAAAAGTATGAGTTTGGGGCGATGAAAGACTCTAAAATTTACTTCTTCCAAAAATATAAAGATAAGCCTATTTTCTATAACGATCAGGCAATGATTGTTGTGGAATTAAATGAAAAAAATGAACTTGTGTCGTACACGCAGACGATGCTAACAGGTTTAAAAGAAATGGGCGAAAGTGAAAAAACGAAACAGCAAGAAATTATTACTGCCCAAACTGCTTTAGAAAATCTGTATTTAAAAAATAAAATTCATGGGAATACACATGTAAAAGAAGCGCAAATTGGTTATGCCAACCTTACCGCATCTACTTCTAATAACCAAGTACTTGCTCCAACGTGGAACTTAAAGACGGAGCAGAAGCAGGACTTCTTTGTAAATGCAATTGAAGGACAAGTTATGGAATTAGGGGAAAAGGAAAATCAAGTGGTTGATGAACATACTGGAGTGAGAAAGAATGGGATTGCATTTTAGCGTACTTGCAAGTGGAAGTACAGGGAATATGCTATATGTAGGAACAGACGAAAAGAAGTTACTTGTCGATGCAGGTTTAAGTGGTAAAGCAACTGAGGCTTTATTTAAACAGGCAGAATTAAATATAAACGATGTATCGGGTATTCTTGTAACACATGAACATAGTGATCATATTAAAGGATTAGGTGTATTGGCACGTAAATATGATTTACCTGTTTATGCAAATGAGAAAACATGGAATGCAATGGAACACTTAATAGGAAATATCCCAACTGAGCAAAAGTTTATTTTCTCAGTTGGGGATGTAAAAACATTCGGTGATATTGAGGTCGAGTCATTTGGAGTTTCACATGACGCGGCAGAGCCGATGTTCTATGCTTTTCATAACAATAATAGAAAGTTAGCTCTTATTACAGATACAGGATACGTGAGTGACCGTATGAAAGGTGTTATTAAGGGGGCTAATGCTTTCGTGTTTGAAAGCAATCATGACGTGGAAATGCTTCGTATGGGACGCTATCCATGGAGTATTAAGCGACGTATTTTAAGCGATGTGGGGCACGTTTGTAATGAAGATGCTGCATTAGCGATGGCGGATGTAATTACAGATGAGACAAAGCATATTTATTTAGCCCATTTAAGTTTAGATAATAACATGAAAGAACTGGCGCGTATGTCAGTATCACAAGTATTAGAGGAAAAGGGATTTGGAGTGGGAGAAGCTTTTGAAATCCACGATACAGATCCAAAAATGCCTACAAAAATTCAATACGTATAATTCTCCATTTTAGTAAACAATAAAGGTGAATATAGTTGTTTTCAGGAAGATGGGTGAACAAATATGTCCTTTATTGATGGAGAAAATTATCGTATGAAACGTGCAAGGAAAAAGAAGCATAAAGGTATTGTTATTTCTAGCATAGCAGGAACAATTGTAGGAGCTTCGTTATTTGCATTTGGAGCTCCTTTATTTTCAAATGATACGGACGCGTTTCCGCAAGCTGAAGCAAGTGGAAGTAATATGGCGGAAGCTCAAGGCATTAAACAGATTAGTTTTGTGGATGCTGTTGATCGTGCGTCTGAAGCTGTTGTTGGAGTTATTAATATTCAACGAGATAATTTTTCAGAGGCAGATTCAGAAGCAGGTACGGGATCAGGTGTAATTTATAAGAAGACAGATGGTCAAGCTTATATTGTAACGAATAATCATGTTGTTGCTGGAGCAAATCGTATTGAAGTAAGTTTAAGTGACGGTAAGAAGGTTCCAGGAAAGGTATTAGGAACCGATGTAGTCACAGATTTGGCTGTACTAGAGATAGATGCAAAGCATGTGAAAAAAGTAATTGAGATTGGCGATTCTAATACTGTTCGTAGAGGAGAACCAGTCATTGCGATTGGAAACCCACTCGGGCTCCAATTTTCTGGAACTGTCACACAAGGTATTATTTCAGCTAATGAGCGTATTGTCCCTGTAGATTTAGATCAAGATGGACATTATGATTGGCAAGTAGAAGTGTTGCAAACAGACGCAGCAATTAATCCGGGTAATAGTGGTGGTGCGCTTGTAAATGCAGCGGGTCAATTAATTGGTATTAACTCAATGAAAATTGCGGCAAAAGAAGTAGAAGGAATTGGGCTAGCTATTCCTGTTACTAGAGCTGTTCCAATTATGAATGAATTAGAGAAGTACGGAAAAGTAAGAAGACCGTATGTTGGAATTGAACTGAGATCATTAAATGAAATTCCAAACTACTATTGGTCAAAAACATTGCATTTACCAGGCAATGTAACAGAGGGAGTTTGCATTTTAGATGTGAAAAGTCCTTCGCCAGGTACAGATGCTGGTTTGCGAGAACACGATGTGATTGTAGCAGTAGATGGGAAACCAGTTCGCGATATTATCGGATTCCGTACGGCCTTATATGATAAAAAAATTAATGATAAAATGACTCTTACGTTTTATCGTGGTACAAAACGAGCAACAACAACGGTTAAACTAGGCATTCAAAAGTATTAAAAACAGGAGGGCCTACCTCCTGTTTTCTATTGTAGAAAAGTGAGGTGAAGAATATGAACTTACCTTGTTGTTTAGAACATGTTGAATTAGCTTTAGATATTATTGTGGATGAGTGTGAAGTGCCACCGGTTATTAACAATGTGGATAACTCAGAAAAAGAGAAAAAAACATGTGAATTTTGTCAAAATGAGGCGACATATGTTGTATCGAACACAGATTCTCACACAATATGTGGGTAACAATTGTGGATATGTGGATAAGTTATGTGGATAACATGTTTGTAAGGTGGGGAATACGTGTGAATATCTCGATTATTTCAATTGGGAAATTAAAAGAAAAATATTTAAAACAAGGTATAGCAGAATACTTAAAACGATTATCTGCATACGCAAAAGTAGAAGTAATTGAATTGCCAGATGAAAAGGCACCAGAAAATTTAAGTGAAGCAGAAATGTTAATTGTAAAAGAAAAAGAAGGTATACGTATACTAGATAAAATTTCTGATGATACGCATGTCATTGCGTTAGCGATAGAAGGAAAGCAAAAATCATCAGAAGAATTTGCAGTAAGCTTAGATCGTCTTGCTACATATGGGAAGAGTAAAGTTGCCTTTGTAATTGGTGGATCACTTGGACTAAGTTCAGAAGTAATGAAACGTTCAAATGAATCTCTTTCTTTTTCAAAGATGACACTACCACACCAATTAATGCGATTAGTATTGCTTGAGCAAGTGTATAGAGCATTTCGTATTAATCGTGGGGAACCGTATCATAAATAGTAATAGTACATTCAAACGGCTACAGATGTGGCCGTTTTCTATATTTCCTAAAATAAGTATGTTTCTATTTCTAAAAAAGTATGCTGTAATATGAAGAGGAAAAAGTATAAGTAGTCATAGAAGTGAGGAGTTAAAGGTGAAGAAGTTTAAGAAATTTTACTTGGAGATTACGAGTGTATGTAATCTTGCGTGCAGCTTTTGTCCGCCGACGGAAAGACAGAAGCAATTCATTTCTGTGGAGGATTTTGCAAAAAGGTTAGACCAAATTAAACCACACACAGACTACATTTATTTGCACGTGAAGGGTGAGCCGTTGCTGCATCCAAAAATAGATCAATTGTTAGATTTAAGCCATGAAAAAGGGTTTAAAGTTAATATTACAACGAACGGAACGTTAATTAATAAGAGAAGGCATAGATTGTTAAATAAGCCTGCTTTAAGACAAATGAATTTTTCACTGCATAGTTTTGATGGGCACCCAGGTTCACAAGATAAAGAGGGGTATGTAAGAAGTATACTTTCCTTCATTAGAGAGGCGACAAGTCAATCAGATTTAATTGTTTCACTAAGATTATGGAATTTAACGCAGGATAATAAAACGAATGCTGAAATTCAGAAGAATAGAGAGTTATTATCCATCATTGAAAATGAGTTTGATCTATCTTATCAAATTGAAGAGAAGCTTACACCAGGAAAAGGTATAAAAATTGCGGAGCGTGTCTTTATTAATCAAGACTATGAATTCCAGTGGCCAGCATTACATGAAGAAGAGGATGATGGAAAAGGATTCTGTCACGGGCTTCGAAATCAAGCAGGTATTTTAGCGAACGGAACGGTTATTCCTTGTTGTTTAGATGGTGAAGGGATTATTAACCTTGGAAATATTAATAATGATTCATTTTCTAACATTATAGAAGGCGAAAGAGCAACAAACATTGTTGATGGATTTTCGAGAAGAGTGGCAGTCGAAGAGCTATGTAGAAAATGTGGATACCGTAAAAGATTTGGAAAGTAAATATGAAATAAGCCCTCATAAAGCGAGGGCTTATTTTTTATTCTTGATAAGAGCGCTCTAATTCATCAATTAAGGAACCAACGTAAGAAACAGCCCTGCGGATTGCGTCTGGCTTTGACATATCGACTCCGGCATGTTTCATTAATTCAAGTGGTTTCATCGTACCACCAGCGCGAAGTACATCTAACCAGCGATCAACGGCAGGTTGTCCTTCTTCTTTAATCATTTGAGCTACTGCAGTAGATGCAGTGAGGCCTGCGGAATACGTGTAAGAATATAAGCCCATATAATAATGAGGTTGACGCATCCAGGTTAAGCCAGCACCTTCATCAATTTCTACGGAGTCTCCCCAGAATGTTGAAAGTACATTTGCTTTTATTTCAGTTAAAGTTGTAGCTGTAAGTGCTCCACCTTCTTCTGCTAGGCTGTATACTCTTCTTTGATATTCTCCCTCAAGTAAGTGAGTAACAAAGTTGTGATAATATGTGCCAAGTAGTTGCAGGATTACCCATCTGCGCATTCTCTTATCGTCATTCGTCGCTAATAAATGCTGGGCTAATAGTAATTCATTCATTGTAGATGGTGCTTCAACGAAGTACATAGATGGACGTACATTCATAATACGTTGGTTTTTATTTGCTAAATAAAAATGACCAGCATGCCCAAATTCATGAGCTAATGTGAAGCAGCCACGCATCGTATTTTGCCATGTAATTAAAATGTACGGATGAGAACCATATGGACTTGAACAAAATGCTCCAGTTGATTTGCCTACGTTATCTGCAAGGTCGACCCATCTTTCTTTGAATCCTTTTTCGATAATGGCACTATATTCATCGCCAAGTACTTGTAAAGATTCTTGAATGAGTTTTCCTGCTTCTTCGTAAGTAATTGCTGGATTAAATTCGGGATCTAAAGGTGCATGTAAGTCACAGAACAGCATTTGATCGAGTCCCAATACTTTCTTTTTTAAATCTGCAAAACGGCGCATATGAGGTGCTAATTCTTTATAAATAATATCGAGTTGATTGTTATACATTTCAAGTGGAACTTTTTGAGGTTCTAAAAGCATATGAGTAACAGATTCAAATTTGCGTAAACGAGAGAGTGTTACTTGTTTTTTTACCTCGGTAGCATATGTTGTTGCCACGGTATTCTTATATCGCTTCAAGGTGGATACAAATGATGAGTATGCCTTTCTGCGTATGTCTACGCTTGGAGAAAACTCATATTTACTTTCAAATAATGCAAATGAGACAGGGAGTTCGTTTCCTTGTTCGTCTTGTATGGAATTAAAATCCATATCGGCTAATTTAGTCATGCCGTAAATTTTGTATGGAGAACTATGTACTTCACCAAGTGCAGCAAGTGCTTCTTCAGTTTCAGGAGAGAGCGTGTGCTGCCTTTTTTGTAATATGTCTAGTAATGATTTACGGAAAGGTTCAAGTTTTGTTTCTTGAGTTAAATATTTTTCAATTGTTCCTTCTTCTAATGAGAGAATTTCATTATGAATAAAGGATAGCGCCGTATGTACTTTCGTCCATAAAGCGGAAATTTTGGAAGAGTTCGCTTGAACAACTGGGTTTGTACGGTCGGTAGATTCTTTTAAATTTGCGTAGGAGTATAATTTTGTTAACTTCATTAAAAGCTCTTCTTCTAAAAGTAGGCAATGTAATAAGGTCGTGGGACTAGTGTGTAATTGACCTTTAAACGCATCAAGTTTTTTTATATCATCTGTTAATACACGTAATGCAGTTTCCCACTCTTTATCAGATTCGTATAAATCAGAGAGGTCCCATGTTAATTCAGTAGGAACGTCTGCACGAATATGACGTTTCTCAATAGTTTTTTTCATTTGCTATATCCCCCTTATTATAAGTATTTAAAAACATAATACTAGAAAATTCAGTAAAATGAAAATATTTTACATTTCTATATATGAAAAAGAAGGACAAGCATAAAACTGCTTGTCCTTCGAGTTAAATTTAAAAATTAATATACTTTATCACCGTTGAAAATAGAGTTTTTCACGACTACATAATCCACAGTACGAATAGAGTCTAATTTTGTTCCACCAGCGTAAGAGATAGAAGATTGAAGATCTTGTTCCATTTCGATTAAAGTGTCTTCTAAAGAACCTTTATGCTCAACGAACATTTTCTTACCTTCAACGTTTTTCTTCTCACCTTTTTGGAATTCAGAAGCTGAACCGAAGTACTCTTTATAAAGTTTGCCGTCTTTTTCGATTGTTTCCCCTGGAGACTCTTCATGACCAGCGAATAGAGAACCGATCATAACCATAGTCGCCCCAAATCGAATAGATTTAGCTACGTCGCCATGTGTACGAATACCACCGTCAGCGATAATTGGTTTACTTGCAGCTTTTGCACACCAGCGAAGTGCAGCTAGTTGCCAACCACCAGTTCCAAAGCCTGTTTTAATTTTAGTAATACAAACTTTACCAGGTCCAATACCAACTTTTGTTGCGTCAGCACCAGCGTTTTCTAATTCTCTTACCGCTTCTGGAGTTCCAACGTTTCCAGCGATAACGAAGCTTTCTGGTAAATGCTTTTTAATATGTTGAATCATGTTGATTACAGCATTAGAATGTCCATGCGCGATATCAATCGTGATGTATTCAGGTGTAAGGTGTTCAGCAGCTAACTGTTGTAC
Source organism: Bacillus cereus group sp. BcHK124 (assembly GCF_027712065.1). Lineage (NCBI taxonomy): Bacteria > Bacillati > Bacillota > Bacilli > Caryophanales > Bacillaceae > Bacillus > Bacillus cereus group sp. BcHK124. Next base: position 261,760 of record NZ_JAQFPJ010000004.1, on the reverse strand, counting down.
GAATTCATACTCGTCCGCTTTTACACCAACGCTAATAGAAGCGATTAATCCACGTGATTGCATATCTCTAATGAATGAGATTCGTTTCTCTGGTTGGAAACGATGCATGATATAGAAGTAATTATTTTCAGCTAAATAAGTTGCAATTCTTTCATCAATAATCGTTTGCATATTTGCAGGTACGACAGGTAATTTAAATTTATGTTTACCTAAAGTGACAGTTGTATCACATTCAGAGCGGCTGTTCACAATACATTTTGCAGGAATTAATTGAATATCTTCATAGTCGAATACGTTTTCCATCATTTACACCCCTAAAATACGAATATTTTATTTTTATTAATCAAAAATGTTCGTCCATATGATAATTTACATTGTTTTCATTAAAAAGTCAAAGGATTTCTTAACGTTTTTTTTAAAAGTAGATTTTATATCTAAAAAACAACGTTAAAAACGAATTTAAAACGTTTTTTTGTTTGTATTGTTCGTTTATAAAAAGGGTTGAAAAATTAAGATAATTATACAAGGGTGTATGTATTCTTTTTATTTTTTGGAGTGGATGTAGGATTCTATGAAAAGGTTAATGCTAACAATACGAGCAAAAGATGTTATCAAGTAGTTGAACAATATATGAAATGCTAAGGTTTATTTCTATGTAAAAAGATGAATCTGGCATAATCCATCTTTTTATGTGAGGTTTCAAGTATAATAAGTAGGGCGATAGTAACGTATACAAAAGATAAAAAAGAAAATAATACAGAATAAAATGAGGTTAATATATGAGTAAAAAAGGGTTTTTTGAGTATAAATTAAGTAAAGAAATTGTAAGGGCACTTACGGGGTTAGGGTATGATCATCCAACAGAAGTACAAGGTGAGGTTATTCCAGTCGCATTACAAAAGAAGGATCTTGTTGTGAAGTCCCAGACGGGAAGTGGAAAAACAGCTTCATTTGGTATTCCACTTTGTGAGATGGTGGAGTGGGAAGAGAATAAACCACAAGCATTAGTTTTAACACCAACGAGAGAGCTTGCGGTACAGGTGAAAGAAGATATTACAAATATAGGGCGATTCAAAAGAATTAAAGCCGCCGCAATTTATGGTAAGTCCCCATTTGCACGTCAAAAATTAGAGTTAAAGCAAAAGACGCATATTGTAGTAGGGACTCCAGGGCGTGTATTGGATCATATTGAAAAAGGGACCCTTTCTTTAGAGCGATTAAAATATTTAGTGATTGATGAAGCGGACGAAATGCTAAACATGGGCTTTATCGATCAAGTAGAGGCAATTATTGATGAATTACCTACAAATAGAATGACAATGCTATTTTCAGCAACTTTACCGGAAGATGTTGAAAGGTTATCACGTACATATATGAATGCACCAACTCATATTGAAATTAAAGCGGCTGGGATTACGACGGATAAAATTGAACATACCCTTTTTGAGGCGATAGAAGACGAGAAGCTTTCACTACTTAAAGATGTAACAACGATTGAGAATCCTGATAGCTGTATTATTTTCTGCCGTACACAAGAAAATGTAGATCATGTATATAGACAATTAAAACGAGCTAACTATCCTTGTGACAAAATACATGGTGGTATGGTACAAGAAGATCGTTTTGAAGTCATGGATGATTTTAGAAAAGGAAAATTCCGTTATTTAGTAGCAACAGACGTAGCTGCGAGAGGAATTGATATTGATAATATTACACATGTTATTAATTATGATATTCCACTTGAAAAAGAAAGCTATGTACATCGTACTGGAAGAACGGGACGAGCTGGAAATAGTGGAAAAGCTATTACATTTATAACACCATATGAAAATAGATTTTTAGAAGAGATTGAGGAGTATATTGGCTTTGAAATTCCAAAGGCAATTGGACCTTCAAAAGAAGAAGTTATGAAAGGGAAAGCTGCATTTGAAGAAAAGATACATGCTAAACCAATTATAAAGAAAGATAAAAATGCAGACATCAACAAAGGCATTATGAAGCTGTACTTTAATGGCGGGAAGAAAAAGAAAATTAGGGCGGTAGATTTCGTCGGTACAATTGCTAAAATTAAAGGTGTTACAGCAGAAGATATAGGTATTATTACGATACAAGATAATGTTTCTTACGTCGAAATATTAAATGGAAAAGGACCACTTGTCTTGAAAGTCATGAAGACTACAACGATTAAAGGGAAACAACTAAAAGTTCATGAAGCAATTAAGTAAATAAAAACTATCCACTTTAATAGGTGGATAGTTTTTTATTTATGATTCTTTTAAATCATCCACTAGTTGCTCCGCTAAACGTCTATACATATTACTCATAGTCACGAAGGATGTTAGTAGTAGAAATTTTTCTAGCTTTGTGTCTTCTAAGGAAGAAATCTCATTTACTTCTGTAACACGGTTATTTACGTCTTGTTTAAAGCTTTCGACATTGCTTTCAGTAAGAGCAAGATAATTTTTGTATAACGTATTTAATTCGAATGAATCATCATTTAATAAGGAGTCATTTATAGTTTCTAATGAACTTTTTATGTCGTTAATGGAAAGAGCACCTTTTAATTGATAAATTAGGCTAATTAAAATCATATGCTCTTTTGAATATTTTTTATTTTTGATAGGGATGAATAGTTTCCCTTTTGCGTAATTATTAATCATCGTTTTTGTTAATACTTTTTCATCATCAGTTCTCGTTGTATCTGCATAAGTATTCTCAAATAGTTGGACAACTTGATCTACATATAAGTCAACATTTGGAATATCCTCAAGTTTAATATTTTTTTCTAAATGCAATGTCTCAAGTAATTCATTTATATTTTCCACGTAGAATCCCTCACTTTTATAACTTAGTGGAACTTAATGTCTAATACATCCTTAAATATGGTATTACGAAACAAATAAATTGTAAATGTTGACCTTAAAAAGAAATGTGTATATAATTACATGTAGTTATTGAAACTACATGTAATTATATGGGGGTGTTATTATGAATGCTTATGTAAGGGAACCAGTTAATGCATTTACTCACTTAGGTGGAGCGATATTATCATTTATTGCCTTATTAGCTATGCTTGTGAAAGTTTCTATCAAGATGCCATCATTTGCTGCAATTACAGCTGTTATTTTGTTTGGGATTGGAATGATGGTCCTTTATACGGCATCAGCTGTATATCATAGTGTTGTGGCCAATGAACGTGTTATTTACTTCTTTAGGAAGCTAGATCATTCTATGATTTTTATATTAATTGCAGGTACATATGCACCCTTTTGCTTAATTACATTAAATTCAGCAAGTGGTTTGCTATTATTTTGTTTAGTCTATGCAACTGCGATTTGTGGCATTGTGTTTAAAATGTTTTGGTTTAATTGTCCAAGATGGTTATCGACAGCAATTTATATTACGATGGGTTGGTTAATTGTTTTATTCTTTGCGCCTTTAGCTGAGAATTTAAGTACAGGAGGCATTGTTTTCTTAGTACTTGGGGGCATTTTTTATACAATTGGTGGATTTATTTATGGAACAAAGCCAAAATGGCTAGAGTTTAAATATATGGGACATCATGAAATTTTTCACGTTTTTGTATTATTAGGTAGTCTTGCACATTTTCTAAGTGTATATTGTTACGTAATTTAATAAGAAAAACGCCACATAACAAAAATTATGTGGCGTTTTTCTTATTACTTGATTGGAATCGTATATGTTATAAAATTATTATGGGATAAAATGTAAGTTTCTGTGTTCGCATATTAAACATAGGATAAGAAATATGTGATATACTTTGAGAAGTTTATAATGAATGAAATATGGAGGACTATAATTATGGCAATACTTGTAACAGGTGGAGCAGGGTATATTGGTAGTCATACATGTGTAGAATTACTAAATAGCGGTTACGAAATTATAGTAGTTGATAATCTTTCGAATAGCTCGGTAGAATCTATAAATCGAGTGAAAGAAATAACAGGAAAACAATTTAAGTTTTATAAAGAAGATGTTTTAAATCAAGAAGCACTTGACGCAATTTTTGAAGAAAATGCAATCGAAGCAGTTATTCACTTTGCAGGATTTAAAGCTGTAGGGGAATCAGTAGCAATTCCATTAACATATTATCATAACAACATTACGAGCACTTTAGTGCTATGTGAAGTAATGCAGAAACATAATGTAAAGAAGATGATTTTTAGTTCATCCGCAACTGTATATGGTATCCCGGAAACGTCACCGATTACAGAGGAGTTTCCATTAAGTGCAACAAATCCATATGGTCAAACGAAATTAATGATTGAGCAAATTATGCGTGATGTAGCATTTGCAGATAGAGAATGGAGTATCGCGTTACTTCGCTATTTCAACCCATTTGGTGCACATGAAAGTGGACGTATTGGAGAGGATCCAAATGGAATTCCAAATAACTTAATGCCATATGTCACACAAGTGGCAGTAGGTAAGCTAAAAGAATTAAGTGTATTTGGAAATGACTACCCAACGAAAGATGGAACAGGCATCCGTGACTACATACATGTTGTAGACTTAGCAAAAGGTCACGTAAAAGCGCTAGAGAAAGTACTGAATACAACAGGAGTAGATGCTTATAATCTGGGCACAGGTACAGGGTATAGTGTACTTGAGATGGTTGAGGCATTTGAAAGGGTTTCAGGAAAGAAAGTTCCTTATAAAATTACAGAGCGTCGTCCTGGTGATGTGGCAATATGTTTTGCAGATGCATCAAAGGCAAAACGTGAACTAGGATGGGAAGCAAAACGTGGATTAGAAGAAATGTGTGCAGATTCTTGGAGATGGCAATCAAATAATAAAAATGGCTATTTGGAAGTTTAATATGTAAATACAAAAATGACCTTTGCATAAGCAAAGGTCATTTTTGTATTTATTTTCCGTTAAGTTTATTAGCTAATTTGGTAAAAAAAGTCCGCTGTTTTATAGGAATATTTGACTGGCAAAATGTATAATAATCAATATCTTTAATGTAAGTAAAGAGCCTAGAAATAGCATATAGGAATGTAATAGAGGATCCAACTGCGAAACTAATGCCGTAACCATTGAATCCAAATGGAAGCAGGATAAGGCTTAATAACAAGTTTGCAAAAAAGAAAATAGCTGATGTTCGAAATGCCCCTTTACGATCCTCAAAGTATAGGAGTAGTAATGTAATAACGAGTACCATTCCATTTGCATAAGCACCAACTATAGTTAGTTGCAGAATAGAGTAATTAAGTGTTATGTTTCCAGATTGCGAACTAAACATCCATATTATAAAAATAATAAGTAAGGAAAAAATACCTTGATTACGAAGTATACGTTCCATTTCCTGCTTTAAGACAAAGTTCATGGAATCCTTCAATTGTAAAAGCGTATGTAATGTTCCGCCATTGTTTACTGAACCGAAGAACTTTTTATATCTTTCATAAAACCTGGTTTCAATGGATACTACAAAGAAAATATAGGTTGGGATAATACTTAAATACGCCCAGAAAACAGAAGTATCATAAATTTGATGATAAATAAATGTGTTTTCAATATTTCCCCGACCGTCTCCAAACCAAATAACAAAATTACATACCCAAATACCCACATTGTAAAAGAGGCTTGACCAAAATAATTCTGGATATTTATCTAAATAAGACAGAAAGGTAAATTGTTCAGTAGCATCACTATTTGGAAACATTCTTACAATAACGATACTTAACCATACTAGTGTAATGAAAGTACCGAGTGTAAAAGAAATTAAAAGCAATAGGGCAGATCCATGTTCTAACCCAAGTGTAGGGTGCCAGTAAGCTACTAGGATAATTCCTAATAGGGAAAAAATGGATCCGATTAAAAATGCCAGTGCAATTGATTGATAATCTTTAGCTGCTGTTAAATAAATGGACTGAATCCAGATGATATTTAAAGCTAAAAATAAAAATAGCATCACGATTTTATAATATAAAGCTAATGGTGTGAAAAATGCAAATAAAAGCCATAACATAATAGCTAAAAAAAGTGTGATCTTTGTCATTCCTAAAAATGAAGAAAATACTTTATCAGCTTTTTGTTCGTATAAAAGGTCAGCTACATATCTAGTTACAATGAGCTGCAATGCTCCGTAAATAATTTGAGAAAAAATAAAGCAATATGAAATTGAAATAGTGAAAAGGCGCTGTTCTTCAATTGAAATAGAATGAAATAAACTCAAAATGAATCGAATAGTTGTTACTGCTAAAATAACGACTAACCAAGGACCAGCTGTAACAAATAACGAAAATCCATAAGCTTTTACCCTGGAAGAATAGTAGTCTTCCTGAAATAATTTTTGTAATCGAAATCCTATACCTGCCATGTTTTTGCACCCCTTTCTAAATAAAGCTTACGATAACTATCAACAACACCTGATAATTGATAATATGCTTCAATACGATTACGCCCATTGTTTCCGAATTGTTGAATGGATTCAGGGTGGCGATAATACCATTCTAAGTGGGTGGCAACTTGTTCAGGAGATACAGGTGGTACAACAAAGCCACATTGGCCGTAAGGATCTTCATCTTGTCCATAAATTAACTCCTTACAAGAACCAACGTCTGTAACAACCCATGGTAATCCCGATGCCATTCCTTCTAACATAGCTAGTGGTTGTCCTTCAGATATGCTGGTTAATACGAGAATATCCGTTTGTTTTAAGTAATCTTTAATGTTTACTCTGCCAGTCATTATTACATGTTCTTTTAATCCAAGTTGCTGAATTAAATCACGACATTCTTGGGCATACTCTGGTTCTTCTGTATCAGGACCTAATAAGTAGAAGATAAACGGAATATCTTTTTCTAATAATAATTTAGCTGCATAAATCATTGTTTTTACATCTTTAATTGGCACAACTCGTATAATAGCAGAAATAATGAGTTTATCTGAATTATGTTTTGGCTTACGTAGCCCCTTATAGTCAGATAAAGTAACACCATTTGGAACAATTTTTAGTTTATGGGCCGGAGCTCCTAGTTCTTTTTGATATGCACTATTCCGTCCGAATAACGTAATCACATCAGCAGCTTGTTCATATGCTTGGTGAGATAAATGATGGAAGAAAGAAACCCATCTTTTTTTGTATTCGATTGGTATCCAAGTTGATTGGAGTATTTCCTCTTCGCGTTCCCGAGAATAAATACCATGCTCTGTTAGAATAAATGGTATGTCAGATTTGGCACTAATTGCAGCTCCAAGAAGCCCACCATAGCCTGTAGATACAGAATGGATAAGATCTAATTCAGGAAAATCAATTTGTAAAATTTGAATGATTGGTGTGAACATAGATCTCCACATCCAAAAGTAATTTAAGAAAGAACCACTACTTTCTTCATACAAATAGCTTTCTTTCACTATTTCATAAAATTCACGACTTTCGAAGAAGGAATGTAGTGTTCCTAGCTTTTGCTTGTTCCCTAATATTTGTAATGCTTCTGTGTCGTTAGCTTGGAATGTAAACCATTTTTGAAGTGTTTGTACTTCATCAGTCGTTAAATTGGTTTTTATATGGTTTGAGTCACTTTCTGATTGTAAGGGAATCATAATGATATCTTTTACATTGTTAGGAATTTCATATTGATATTCCTCTTCTGTTTTTATTTGCGGTACGATCGCAAAAATGGTGAATTCATGTTCTTTAAATTGTTGGATAATCATTTGTACCCAACTTGCTACTCCGCCACTGACAAAAGGATAACTTCCTTCAACGACTAAACCTATTCTCATCTGCTATACCCCTTTAATTGGAATTGTAGCGTTAGCTTGTTTTAATATAACGCTATAAATTTGTGAATCTAGCTTTGTAACTGTGCCGTATGGGAATGAACCGGTTTTCAATTTTTTCCCTTCTTCCACACGTATAATTGTTGCAGTGTGGTTTGGTAATCCTTTATATGCAATGTGAACAGCATCATCTTCATAAGAAACAGCTAAATCACCAGTTTGATAAATTTTCATGGAAGCAGTTGCTTCACTTTGTGTCATACTTTTTATATAAGGATATCTTTCTCGTATTTCTTTAATTGTCGTTTTATAAGCTTTAAATAATTCTTCCCATGTTAAATTACCCGAACGTTTTTCATCAAGGATATCATCTGGATGGACGAAATGTGAGATAACCCCTAAATTTGCGGTAACATCAGCTAAAATAAATTGTTCTTCATCTGGGATAGCGTAGCCACTCGTAATACGCGGGAAGTGATAAATATTTTTGTTGTGCTCGTCTGGTCCAAATTCTTGAATTAAACTACCGTTACTTTTACTTCCCACATATAGAGAGGCAACTGTTTCCATAGTTGGAACCGCGTCGTTTAATGCACTTAATCCAGTTGTATTTATAATATTGGATGGTGGTACATAGGTTTTTAGTTTTTCGTTTGGAAAGAAGTTATACACGAGTTTTTGTAAAGCATCTAAGGATCTCTCCATGTCCTCTTTTGAATTCCACGGAACATATTCAAGTGCTTTATCTACTGGGTCTGGTGGTAATAATAAAGGTTGATGGTTATAGCCATGAATACCGATTTCTCCACCGTGACTTAATAATTCTCTCCCAAATAATAAATAGGTATTTCTATTTTTACCTGTGAAATTTTCAAAAGGTGGCGTTACTTTATTTTGGTATGTCCCAATTGCAACCCCTGTATATTTAATATCAAGCTCTTCAGAGATATCCTTCATATTTTTCCACCAATGTTTTTTATAAAATTCTTCAACAGAAATTTTTTCTGTTGTTAAGTTTTTTAGTTCTCCACTTGGAATTGGAGATGGGAAGTCATCGATATACATAATCTCCGCTCCAAGTTGTACTGTAGCGAAAGTCGGGAAAATAGTACCCAGTGATTGAACGAACATACCTCTACCTAATTTATCGTTCAATGCTGTTGTATTCCAATATAAGACTTTTCCTTCACCGTAGTCATTGGTCCAAAGGATGGGAGTATCTTCTGCAGTAATCCAAGTATTAGTTGTATTCTCATCTAGCGTAATATTCATTGAGCTATGAGTGAACAATGGAGAAGAACTTGAGAGATCAGGATAACCAGGGAATAAAACTTCTTCAAAGGTTAATCCTTTTACATCTTTGAAGCCTTCTTTTTTTGTAATACCAAATAATGTGTTCCAGGAAGGATCTGAATCAAGTCGGTTTGCGATAATAATCCTTCCGCCCATTTTTACAAAATTTTGAATATCAGCTTGTGGAAGTTGCGCCATTATTTCACCTGTAATAATAATCCCTGTATAGGGAGAGGGAGTAAGTCCCTTAATTTCATTAGCTGTAATATCTTTATAGTGTAGGTGTGCGTAATCCATTGCCTTTTTCGTATTAAATTCGACTTGTTGCCCTAATGTATTATCCGTTTTTAAAACGTATAATTGCATTTTTTGTCCATTTTGGGCTACATCTTTTGCTTTGAGTGTTTTAACAGTATCTGTTTCTTTAGTTTTAGGAACAGAAAACTTTTGATAGAAATTTTCTGTTCGATATATAAGGATAGATATAATTAAGAGAAATAAAATGATACTAACAATTCCGATATATATATTAATCCCCTTTTTCAATGTGTGCGCCTCCAAACTGCCTTACAAATAATTGATATTTACGCGGTAGTATATGAACTCTTTTTGCAGCTACTAGATTATTGATTAATTTATAGAGCTCGTCCCATAACTTTTGCTCATAATATATTTCAAGTAGCCCAACGTAACCGTAATATGATTCAGGATAGAAATGAATAAGATTTAAAAATTGTTCTTCAGACTTTGCATATTGTTTTGAATGTAGAAACAGATTTCCAAGGTGGAAAGGATAAAGAGGTTCGGTAGGGAATAGTTCTACACTTTGTGTAATAAAATTCATAAATTCGGCGATTATTTTTTCCTTTTGCTGATTAGAAAGAAGACCACTGTCTATATATCTTAAATAGTTAGAAACTAACTCTTTTGCAATTTCATTTTGTGGATTTTGTAGAAATTGCTTATTTAAGTATTCGATCTGTTTTTCGTACCGTTCATTTAGTAAATTAATAGTAGTTGCTGCGTAATGTACAGTTTCAGGATCTTTATGGTGAATGGCTTCTTTCAATAAGCCTCCTTCATTGGAAATAGAGGAGGAGCTTAACTGCACAATGAGTTGTTTATGTAATTCAGGCTTATCTAGTTCTAATCCAGAAGAAAATGAAATTAGGTCCATATCTTGTTTTGCTGATGCCAAAATATCTTCATAATGATCAACTTGAAAGGAAACATAATCAGAGTATTGCTGTAACCACTCGGTCTTGGAGCGTCTTATATTCAGTAATAACATGATTGCTGATACAATAAGTCCGACAAGCGGGAAAAGAAGAGAGATAATCAAGCAAAATTCAATAATTCCTTTCTTATCTTCAGTAATCAAACCTTTCGTAAATCGAAATAAAAGAAAAACCAAAATAGCATAAATAAAGTAAAGAAGGAGTAAAATCATTAGAATACCACTCCTTTAGAAGAAAGAGCGTTTTGTATACGAGTTTGGACTGGTAATAAAAACTTTTCTTCAGTGCCAGGTAATAGGATCATAACTTTTTGTTTGGTCGTACTATAACCGAATATATCAATATCACGCAAATGATCTTTTAAAATAGAATTTATCATTTCTAAGGAATCTTGTGGAACAGTAAATTCAAAATAGGAATATGGATAAGATAATGTTTCGTACCGTTTCTTTTCTATTTTTAGTAAATGTTCAAATTCATCTTCATAATAAATACTCGTTTTAGGGAATGTACGATCCTCTTGACTTGATAGCCAAAGATTAGAAGCGTTTTGTAAACGATCACCCATCCAGCGCAAATACCATGTGAAAAGTTCGAATTGCTCAGAAGTTACTTTTGAAAATTCAATTTCGTCTAATATAATGACGTATTGTACATCATCTTGGAATAGGACGGGACCAACTAAAAGTGGAGCGTCTTGAAAATCCTCTTCTGTACGGAAAAAAGGTCGATTATGCGCTAGAGCGTTTTTGATGACTAGCGAAGCATTTTTAACAAAAATGGATTGAGGTAAGGTATTTTTACCAGTTTCTGCTCTTAATTTAATACGAAGTGATTGTTTATTGTTATCGACGTGATAGATACCAATTTTTTTTGCTCCGAAATACATTTTTAATACATTTATTCCTTCATCGAGTACAATTTCAGGATGTGTATGATTTAAAGCTTTAAACATATGATACATTTTAGATAAGTGATTATTTGATTCAAGTACACGAGAACGTAGTGTAATACGTGTTTCATCCAATTGTTTCACAACATATTTTAATTCTTTATTTTCGGATTTTAGCTCATTATTTATCATATGTACATCTTCATACCGTTCTTTTTGTGCAGTACTCATTAGTCCACAACATAAACTAATAACAAGTAAGAAAATCCAATTAATCCAGTAATCTAATGAATAAAAGTACAGTAATATATCATCTTCTTTATATATACCGCTTATAAAAATATAAATCATTGCTTCTAGAAAGGTGAAAAGGGCGATAGATATGCCATACCGGCTAGAAATAATTAATGTAATAAATAAGAGTAAGAAGTATTCATACGTTGGTGTTAGAAAATCAGTTAGTATTGAGAGAAAAAATAGAGCAATAAAGAGAATCGTAGGTTCAATCATTTTTTGTAATAAATTAGATTGTCTATAGTGCATAAAAAATCCCTTCTTTCGTTTGCAAATTTAATTTTGAGGAATAGTAAACTGAAATAAAATACATAATTTAAAAGAATTATTTTAAAATATATAAAGCCCAAATCATTTTATCAACAGAGATGTAGTAAATTCAAGTGAAATAAATTCTAATTTTTGTTAATGTATTGTATTTATTGGGATTTTTTATTAAATATCGAGCTTGAAAAAATGTAAAATGTTATTGTATTACTATACTTGTATTAATATATAAAATGATAAAAAATTACAGTTTTATAGGGGGTAATATTATTATGGAGTGGAAACGTTCCATGTACTTTTTAGCTATATTTTCTTTTATTTTTTCCTCAAGTACATCCGCCCAAGCAAATGTCGTGGAACCAGTTTTAAAAAATGTACGAAGTTATAAAATTTATTATGGTGAAGCAAATGAGCAAGTAATTGAGGGACTTTCAAAGTATGACATGGTCATTATAGAGCCATATGCATTTACGAAAGAGCAAGTTCAGCAATTAAAAAAATCCGGAACAGTAGTCCTTGGGTATGTTAGTGTTTTAGAATTAGAATCGTGGCATAAATCGCAAGTAGTTGAATCAGACTATTATTATCGAGACGGTAAGAAAATGAAGATTGAGCAGTGGGATACATATATTATGAATTTAGCTGATGAACATTACCGGCGGATTGTTGTAAATAAAGTGAAACAGCAAGTTATTGGAAAAGGAATAGACGGTGTGTTTTTAGATACCGCTGGTGATATTGATGACTATTTTTATGATCAGCCAGTTACACAAGGGAAATTTCGCGAAGCATATGTAAATTTATTAAAAGAAATAAAAGGTGTTGATTCTGATTTGCTTCTTATACAGAATTGGGGATTTGACACAATCAAAAATACATCCTTGAATTTTATACATGGTGTATTGTGGGAGGACTTCAATAAACAAGTTATTACGAAAGATGAATGGAGTCAAAATTGGATGCGCTATTTTAAACAACAAAGTAATAAGATTGTAACGTTTACCGTTACTCCAAATACCGTATCTAAAAAATATAGTTCTATAAATGGATTTATTCCTACAATTAATCCGAATGATATTTATGATAAATAGCAATTATTAGGGATGAGAAACTATCAATATTGACTATGAAAGTTTAGGTCAGTATACGATTATCTTATAAAGATGAATGTATTACTGACTAGCTCATTTTATAATATTCCATGTTAGAAATTAGTAGAATAAGATAGAAAAAGTGCATTATCCTATTAATTTTTATAGAAATAAAAAACGTAATGTTTAAAATAACATCAATACTTGTGTCATGGTTAGAGTACGTTTATAATCAAGGAATCTTATTAATGTTCTGATAGGGTTATTTATGATTGAAAGCGTTTTAAAGTTGGCGTTCTTCAAGGTAGGAAGTCTGACCTATTTAGATTAAAAATTATGTATGTAGTTTGAAATAGGAAGAAAAATAATAAAGAATCACTTTATATTGTGGGGAGGTTAAAAGTGTGAAAGGGAAAGAATTTCACACGAATACATATGGGTTACGTAGGATTATTACTTTCGGGTGCAGCTTTATTTTTAAATAGTCTTGTTATATTAGGAAAAGCAGAGATGAAAAGTGCAGGTGTTTTTAATTTATTTGTGGGTGCACTACAAATTATTATTCCGTTCTATTTAATCATGATTTCTGATCAAAGTAATTGGACGGTATATTCATATGCAGCTACTTTCTTATTCGGATTAACCTATTTATATGTAGGTGTTACTTTTATAAAAGGAATGGACAGTAGCGGTTTAGGGTGGTTCTGCATTTGGGTAGCAATTATTGCTTTATTCTATATGGTTGTTTCATTTGTTCAATTCCACGATGTTGTGAATGCGTTAACGTGGTTTATGTGGGCATTACTTTGGTATTTATTCTTTGTATTAAATACACAAAAAAAGAACATCAATCAATATCTTGGAAGGATTGCCTTCGTACAATCATGGGTAACATTGACGTTACCTTCACTCTTTTATTTTATGGGAGTATGGGGAGAGGGATTCGTATATGAATTATGGGTTTATGTATCTGTAATTTCTATTTTATACTTCTGTTATTGTATTTATAAATATCGAGTACGTTAATATATTTTTTGTAGAAAAGCATGGAATCGTTAAACGAGTTCCATGCTTTTTATATGTTAGCATTTATAATAGAGAGGTAGTATTTTACAATTTATCGAAATGGGGATGATAAAGTTGAAAAAAGTATTGGTGCTAGGGGGAACAAGATTTTTTGGTAAACATTTAGTAGAAGCACTTTTGCAAGATGGGCACGATGTAACGATTGCGACGAGAGGAATTACGGAAGATTCTTTTGGGAGTAGAGTAAAAAGACTTATTGTAGATAGAGAAGATGAAAAACAACTAGCAGAGCGTCTAGCAGATAAAAGTTATGATATTGTATACGATAATTTATGCTATAGCTCGAACGCAGCGAAGATAATATGTGAAGTGTTACGAGGGAAAACGACAAAATACGTTATGACATCTTCAATGGCTGTCTATGAACCAGCACTAAGTTTATCAGAAGAGGACTTCGATCCGTACGAGTATGCAATTGCGTATGGAGATAGGAATGACTTCAATTATGGTGAAGGAAAGAGGTTAGCCGAAGCAGTTGTATTTCAACAAGCAACATTTCCAGTTGTTGCAGTTCGTTTTCCAGTTGTTATTGGAGAAAACGATTATACGAAAAGGTTACAATTTTACGTTGAACATATTGTGAGAGAAGAACCTGTCGCAGTGAATCATCTAGATGGAAAATTGTCGTTTATACATGAAGAAGAAGCCGGGGAATTTTTAGCTTGGTGTGGGATGAAAGACATAGAAGGGCCAATTAATGCTTGTAGCAACGGGGTAGTTTCTACTCGGGAAATTATTCATTTTATAGAAGAGAATACGGGAATAAAATCACTCATTCAAGAAGTAGGAGATCATGTAGCACCTTATAATGAATTGACTAATTGTACATTACATAATGGAAAAGCTAATGAATTAGGGTTCCCGTTCCGAGGATTGAAAATAGAAATAGAAAAAGTATTACGTTATTACATACATGCAATGAAATGATCATAAATCCCCCGGTGGCAATCCGGGGGATTCTGGAGGATTTCGACAATACTAATTTTACATTACCAAACTTACCTTATACGCACGACTAATGTTTTTGTGATTGAATTGCTTGTAAATACTTTTCATTTACCCGGTCCCAGTTCACTGTATGCCACCAGTTGGTAACAAATTCTGGGCGACGATTTTGGTACTTTAAATAATAGGCATGTTCCCATACATCAATGACAAGTAATGGGATTTTGCCTTCTTGCAAAGGTGTATCTTGATTAGGTGTACTCATTACAGTAAGTTCTTCACCATCAAGGACAAGCCATCCATAACCACTTCCAAAACGGCTAATTGCTGCTTTAGACAGTTGATCTTTTAAGTTGTCAAAGGTATTGAAATAATAATCAATTACTTTTGCAACGTCTCCATTAGGCTCGCCGCCACCCCGTGGGCTCATTACTTCCCAAAAAAGACTATGACAATAATGTCCACCACCGTTATTTCTGACAGCTGTAACAATTTCCTTTGGTAAAGCTTCTAAATTACATAGTAACTCTTCTAAAGATTTATTATGTAATTCCGAATAGTTTTCTAATGCGGCATTCAAATTATTTACGTATGTCGCATGGTGCTTTGCATGATGAATAGAAAGTGTATTGCTATCGATATATGGCTCTAGTTCATCATAGTCATATGAAAGCTTTGGCAATTGAAATGAAGACATGACATTTCCTCCTTTCTCTCTAAAAGTTGGTCTAGGTAAAAATAATTTACCTGAGTAAAAAATACACCTATTTTTCATGAAAGTCAATAGTAATCTCTTAATTTTCTGAAAGATAGTACAATAAAAGTAACACTTCGACTTTCGTTTGTGACTCTTATTCTTTTTGCTTATACTGTAAAGTAGTAACGTTTTGTTGAAATAGAAGGAGATCGCTTATGAGTAAAACGAAGCAATTAATAGAGGAAGCGAGTCATTTTATTACGATTTGCTATAAAGAGCTTAATAAAGAACAATTCATAGAAGAACGCATGAAAGAAATTCGAGTTGAAATAGAGAAGACGGGGACGTATGAACATACATTTGAAGAACTTGTTCACGGATCGCGAATGGCATGGCGCAATAGTAATCGATGTATCGGAAGACTATTTTGGAGTAAGATGCACATATTAGATGCACGTGAAGTAAATGATGAGGAAGGTGTATATAATGCATTAATTCATCATATTAAATATGCAACGAACGACGGAAAAGTGAAACCGACCATTACAATTTTTAAGCAATATCAAGGTGAAGAAAATAATATAAGAATTTATAATCACCAATTGATTCGGTATGCAGGATATAAAACAGAAATGGGAGTGATTGGTGACTCTCATTCCGCTGTGTTTACAGATTTTTGTCAAGAACTTGGCTGGCAAGGAGAAGGTACGAATTTCGATGTATTACCACTTGTGTTTTCTATAGATGGAAAAGCGCCTATATATAAAGAAATTCCGAAAGAAGAAGTAAAAGAGGTACCAATTGAACACCCAGAATACCCAATTTCGTCACTTGGAGCAAAATGGTATGGGGTTCCAATGATTTCAGATATGCGCTTAGAAATTGGCGGTATTTCCTATACAGCAGCTCCGTTTAATGGATGGTATATGGGAACAGAGATTGGGGCACGTAACTTAGCGGATCATGATCGCTATAATTTACTTCCAGCAGTTGCGGAAATGATGGATTTGGATACATCGAGAAACGGTACGTTATGGAAAGATAAGGCATTAGTTGAATTAAACGTGGCTGTTTTACATTCCTTTAAAAAACAAGGAGTTAGTATTGTTGACCATCATACTGCGGCGCAACAATTTCAGCAATTTGAGAAGCAAGAAGCTGCTTGCGGTCGTGTTGTAACGGGCAATTGGGTGTGGCTCATTCCGCCGTTATCTCCAGCTACCACTCATATTTATCATAAACCGTATTCGAATGAAATTTTGAAGCCGAATTTTTTTCATAAATAGTTTGTAGTATAGGGCATTTTCTGTGAAAATATAATTTTTTTTAACTACTGTTACGTAGCAAATGGAAGCCTTTACCCTCGGTTATTTTTGGAAGGAGCTTTTTGAACCAAGGAGTTCCTTATGTTATAATCAAATTTCTGTTTCGAAGACCTTATAGAAATATAAGGTCTTTTATTTTGCTTTTTTATGTAAGAGGAATAGAAATTTTCTTTTAAATAAGGGATTTAGCATATTTTTAGGGACAACATAAGTGTGTAGGAAATAGATGAATTATTATGCTTATATAATCATTGTGTTTTGGGTGTAAACAATAAAACATAATAAAGTTGTTTTTTAGATTGCTGAGGAAGGAGGAAGTGTAAATGAGGATGAAGAGTCGAAAAACGGATTGGCCTGTATTTCTTATTAGTGGTGGTTCGCTTTTATTATTTGTAATTGCGGTTTTCTTAAATAAAAATTATGTAGAGGGAGTCATTAATAGCAGTTTTGCAGCTTCAATTAAATATTTTGGTGCCTTCTGGCAATTTTTGTTAATTGGTACATTTATTGTTGCAATGTGTATGGCATTCTCGAAATATGGAAGAGTTAAACTTGGGGGATTAGAAAAACCTGAGATTAGTACGGCAAAGTGGCTTGCTATTATTATGTCGACATTACTTGCCGGAGGTGGCGTTTTTTGGGCAGCTGCAGAGCCAATGTACCACTTGATGACGGTGCCGCCGATACATGAAGGTATATCTGCTGGAACGAAAGAAGCAGTAATGCCTGCTTTAGCACAAAGTTATATGCATTGGGGTTTCTTGGCTTGGACGATTTTAGGTACAATCAGTGCGGTAGTTATGATGTATGGGCATTATCATAAAGGTATGCCGTTAAAACCTCGAACGCTTTTATATCCTATTTTTGGTGAGAAATTGCGAAAGAGTTTGCTTGGAACAATGATTGATGCATTTGCCATTATTGCGGTAGCTGCAGGGACGATTGGACCGATCGGATTTTTAGGCTTACAAGCAAGTTATGGCCTACAGGCATTGTTTAATATTCCTGATGTTTTTACTACTCAATTAGCAATTATTATTTGTGTAGTTGCGGTTTCTACTATATCTGCAGTAACAGGAATTAATAAAGGGATTCAAATTATAAGCGATTTAAATGTTAAATTAGCGATTTTATTAATGGTATTTGTATTATTATGTGGACCAGGTGGATTTATTATTGATTCGTTTGTATCTTCGTTTGGATTTTATATAAATGAATTTATTCCAATGAGCACATACCGCGGTGATACAGGTTGGTTAGGATCGTGGACAATCTTTTTCTGGGGATGGTTTATTGGATATGGACCGATGATGGCAATTTTAGTGAGCCGTATTTCAAGAGGAAGAACGATTCGAGAAATCATCGTTGCAATTGGAATTATTGCACCTATTATTACAACATTTTGGTTTACAATTCTGGGAGGGTCAGGTGTGTTTTATGAATTAATGAAGCCTGGTTCTATTTCAAGCGCATTAAGTGAATCGGGTATGCCAGCTGCTATGATTGCAATTACAGAACAACTGCCACTCTCTCATATTATTGGACCGGCATTTCTTTTATTAACAATTTTATTTGTAGTGACAACAGGAGATTCAATGGCTTATTCGATTTCGATGGCAGTGACTGGAGACGGAGATCCTAGAATTAGCTTACGAATTTTTTGGTCGCTTATTATGGGAGCAGTTGCGGCAATTCTGTTATACATGGGTGAGGGAAGTATTAACGCCTTACAATCATTCATCGTAGTAACAGCTGTCCCCGTATCCATTCTGTTACTCCCAATGCTATGGCTAGCGCCTAAAGTTGCAGGGGAACTAGCATTAAAACAAGGCATTGTAAAAGAAGAAGATAAAACTAGCTTCTTGTTCCAAAAAGCTAGTAGATCAAAATAAATAATTGTATTTATATAAAAAGAGGAAGCATTTCATCTGAAATGCTTCCTCTTTACTATTTATTTAACTATGATCATACTCTGTACAGTTTCAATCTATTCTAATACTTTATCTTTCGTCTCTGGGACACATAGTAGCATTGTAATTAAACCGATTGGATAGATAATGAAGATAAGAGATAATGCGCCCATTAAATTACCACCTGCAGCAAGTAATCCGATAATAACAGGTCCAAAGCCAGCTAAACCACGTCCTGTACCGAAAATAAAGTTTTCTGCTGTAGAGCGAGCTTCAGCAGGATAGTTTTCAGCTAAAATTGCTCCGAATCCTCCCATCATGCCATTTGCGAAGAATCCAAGCAATGCGCTGCCCCATAACAATAATGTTGGATTTGTGAATAAGAAGAAGTAAATGAGACAGTATATAGTACCACCGACATAATAGATTGTAAAAGTTTTACGGCGACCAATTTTATCAGCTAGAATTCCAAAAATTGCAATTCCAATTAACATACCGATCGTAGAGATGAACATCCAACCACTAGCTTTTGCTAATGTATAGTTATATTTATTCGCTAAAATAGTTGGCATCCATGTAAAGATACCATAATATCCGAAGTTCTGGATGAATGACATAATAATAAGGCCAATAGTTGTTACTGTTACTTTTTTATTTGCAAATAGCTTTCGAAGTGGGAACTTTTTCATTTGTTTTAGTTGTTCAGCCTCAGTAGTTGTTAAACTGCCTGCAACCTCTTTTTGTAACAATTCTTTTTTGTATTGTTGTTTTTGTTCCCATATTTTCGGTTCACTTAAACTTTTTCGTACATAAACAGCTAATAAAGCGGGAATAAGTCCAAATAGGAAAACAGCTCTCCACCCAAAATGTGGGACGATAAATGCTGGAAGGAGTGAAGCTACTAGTACGCCAAATTGCCATCCAAGTGCAACAACAGATGTCGCCTTAGCGCGCATTTCTTTAGACCATGTTTCAGTTACGATGGCCATTCCAATCCCGAATTCACCACCAACTCCCATTCCTACTAAAAAGCGAAGAATTAATAATTGCCAATAATCTGTTGCGAAATAAATAAGTGCTGTTGCGAGTGAAAATAGTAAGATTGTGAAGGCCATCGTACGGATACGCCCAAATAAATCAGCAATAAATCCAAATAAATAAGACCCAATTAGCATTCCTATTGTAGTAGCTAAAGTTAAGTTCCCACCTTCAACAGGGCTTAAATGAAATTCTTTTAAAATGTAGACGAGTACGAAAGATAAGAGCAACATATCTAAGCCTTCTGCTGCATATCCTAGCGCAGACCCAAATAGTGTTTTATATCTTTTCTCTTTCGTCTCCTCTGTTGTTGATTGTACATCAGTAGTGACGTTCATCATTATTCCTCCTTATTTTCTTCTACAGTCGCTATGGAAGAATAACAAAAGGCCTTCTCACCTGATATGATGAGAAGGCCAAAAAAGCATACGTATTCCTAGAAAAGAACATACGTATATTGTATTCCGACTTCCTTCTCAACCTCACGGGGTTGGGTTAAAGGACTGTATTATATTACTTTATTTTTAGCACTCTTCTATTAGATTGTCAAATAAAGAGGGAATTGTTATGTGTAAAATATTGCAAAAGGTATTTCATTCTTCTTGACGCCCACTTCACTATTTTCCGATAATAAAACTAACTACTATAAAAGGGAATGAATCACAGATGCTAAATTTAGTACTTATGATGATTGAACGCGTCGGACTTATTGTTATTTTAGGATTTTTACTTTCGCATATTAAAACATTCAGGCGCCTTCTTCATAAGCAAGATGGTTATGTAGATAAGCTTAAGCTTATTTGTATTTTTTCGGTGTTTACAATTGTAAGCAATTACACTGGGATTGAAATAGCGGGTAATACGATTATGAATGAAAATTGGCTACAGGGTGTTTCTTCATCGAGCACAATCGCGAATACACGTATTATGGGTGTTGGAATTAGTGGATTGCTCGGCGGACCTATCGTCGGAATTGGAGTAGGATCAATTGCTGGTATTCACCGCTATATGCTTGGCGGGACGACGGCGCTAAGTTGTGCAATCTCTTCAATTTTAGCGGGCGTTATAACTGGTTATATCGGATACATTTTTAAAAAATATAACCGTACAATTACACCTAAGTTTTCAGCGGTTTTAAGTGTTTTTATCGTTTCTTTAGAAATGATTATGATCTTATTAATTGTAGAGGATGGAATGAGCATTGTGAAAACAATTGCGATACCAATGATCCTTGTAAATAGCTTTGGAAGTTTTATTTTACTTTCTATGATACAAGCTATATTGCGTCAGGAAGAGAACGCAAAGGCACTTCAGACTCATAAGGTATTGCGTATTGCAGATAAAACGTTACCGTATTTTCGCCAAGGCTTAACAGAAGAATCGTGTAAGCATGTGGCACAAATTATTCACCGCTTTACAGGAACAGATGCGGTATCCTTAACAGATACAGAGAAAATATTAGCTCATGTTGGATTAGCATCAGATCACCATATTCCTTCACATAGTTTAATAACTGGTTTGTCGAAAGAAGTGTTACACACAGGAAAAATAATGAAAGCAAAATCACGTGAGGTTATTAATTGTCAACATGAAGGCTGCCCTTTGCAAGCGGCGATTGTTATTCCACTAACTTCACATGGAAATACGATAGGGACATTAAAACTGTATTTCAAAAATCCTAACCAGTTAAGTCGTGTGGAAGAGGAATTAGCAGAAGGGTTAGCAAAAATATTCTCTACACAACTTGAATTAGGGGAAGCTGAGTTGCAAAGTAAATTATTGCAAGATGCGGAAATAAAGGCATTACAAGCACAAATTAACCCACACTTTTTATTTAATGCGATTAATACAGTATCAGCTTTATGCCGAACAGATGTAGAAAAAGCAAGGAAGTTATTATTACAGCTTAGTGTGTATTTCCGTTGTAATTTACAAGGGGCACGACAGTTATTGATTCCACTAGAACAAGAATTAAACCATGTACAGGCATACTTATCGCTAGAACAAGCAAGGTTTCCAAATAAGTATGAAGTAAAGGTGTATATTGAGGATGAGCTAAAGACAACTTTAGTACCACCATTTGTTCTTCAACTATTGGTTGAAAATGCATTGCGACACGCTTTCCCGAAGAAGCAACCAGTATGCCAAGTGGAAGTGCATGTTTTTGAAAAAGAGGGTATGGTTCATTTTGAAGTAAAAGATAATGGGCAAGGAATTGAGGAAGAACGTTTAGAACAATTAGGAAAGATGGTAGTTTCGTCCAAGAAAGGGACTGGAACAGCTTTATATAATATTAATGAACGTCTTATTGGGCTATTTGGAAAAGAAACGATGCTTCATATCGAAAGTAAATTAAACGAGGGGACAGAGATTACTTTTGTTATTCCAAAAAAAGTAGGGGAGGAAGAGCAGATTGTTAAAAGTACTAGTAGTTGATGATGAAATGTTAGCACGCGATGAACTAAAGTATTTATTAGAAAGAACGAAGGAAGTTGAGATAATTGGTGAGGCTGATTGTGTAGAGGACGCATTAGAAGAGCTAATGAAAAACAAACCAGATATTGTTTTCCTAGATATTCAGTTATCTGATGATAACGGATTTGAAATCGCGAATATATTAAAGAAGATGAAAAATCCACCTGCCATTGTATTTGCGACTGCCTATGATCAATACGCGTTGCAAGCATTTGAAGTAGATGCGTTAGACTATATTTTAAAGCCATTTGATGAAGAACGTATTGTACAAACATTAAAGAAGTATAAAAAACAAAAGCAGTCGCAAATAGAAACGAAGCAAGAAATAAAAGGGGCAGATGTAACGGCAGAGATGCATAAATTAGCATTACCAATTGAAGAATCAATTGTACTTGTAAATATTGAAGATATTATATATGTAGGGCTTGTGGATGGAAAAGTGACAGTAAAAACAATGAGGGACACATATATAACACACGATACACTTGTGATTTTGGAAAAGAAGTTGCCGCAAGCAAGTTTTATGCGTGTACATCGTAGCTTTATTGCAAATATTAATCATATTACTGAAATCCAGCCGTGGTTCAATTCTACGTATAATTTAATTATGAAAGAAGGATCAAAAGTACCTGTTAGTCGTACATATGCAAAAGAACTCAAGAAGCTGCTTCGTATTTAAGAAGCAGCTTTTGTATTTCATCCTTTTATATTTGTAACTGATTCTGTATATTTGACGTTCTGTTATGTAAACGCTTACCAAGGCGGGTATATCCTATACAATAAAGGTACCAAATCGAAAGAGGTGGCCAAAATGAGTACGAAAAAAGTATATAGTTTCTTATCACAAGCATTCATATTCTCAGCTATTATGTTAATTTCTAATATTATTGCAACACATTTACCAATTCCGATGCCTTCATCGGTAATCGGGTTAGTCATTTTATTTAGTCTATTATGTTTAAAGGTTATTAAATTGGAACAAGTTGAATCACTTGGAACAGCTTTAACAGGTATTATCGGATTCCTTTTCGTCCCATCAGGTATTTCGGTTATTAATTCTCTTGGTGTAATGGGACAATATTTTGTACAAATTTTAACTGTAATTGTTGTCGCGACAGTTATTTTACTCGCTGTAACAGGATTATTTGCACAATTTATTTTAGGAAAAGATGAAAAAGAAACAGAAGATACAAAAGAATTGAAAGTAGTAAATAAAGGACGCAAGCACGGAAAAGTTGCGTAACCATTTTAGTATATATTGTTAGGAGGGAATGAACATGGCAAGCACAATGACTCCATATTTCGGAATCGTCGTTTCATTAATCGCATACGGAATCGGAACATTATTATTCAAGCATTCAAAAGGGTTCTTCTTATTCACACCATTATTCGTAGCGATGGTATTAGGGATTGTCTTTTTAAAAGTAGGTAACTTTACTTTCGAAGAATATAATACTGGTGGAAAAATGATTAGCTTTTTCTTAGAGCCAGCAACAATCGCGTTTGCAATTCCATTATATAAACAAGTGGATAAGTTGAAAAAATATTGGTGGCAAATTTTATCAGCTATCGTGGTTGGATCTATTTGTTCAGTAATTGTCGTGTTCATTGTTGCAAAAGCAATTGGCCTAGATACAGCAGTAATGAATTCAATGTTACCACAAGCGGCAACAACAGCAATTGCGTTACCAATCTCTGAAAGTATTGGTGGTATACCAGCAATTACATCGTTTGCAGTAATCTTTAACGCAGTTATCGTATACGCATTAGGAGCGTTATTCTTAAAAACATTTAGAGTGAAACATCCAATTGCAAAAGGTTTAGCACTGGGAACAGCAGGTCATGCATTAGGAGTGGCAGTAGGAATTGAAATGGGTGAAGTAGAGGCAGCTATGGCAAGTATTGCTGTAACAGTAGTTGGAGTTGTAACGGTAGTTGTCATACCGATGTTCATGCCATTCATTGGATAGTAAAACTTACTTAAAAAATGAGAAAAGCAAGCTATTTGTAGGACAGATTTCTACTGATAGCTTGCTTTTTATGTTACAGTAGTGGTAAGACCTATTTTGAAAAAATGTAAGTTTCCTTAAATCTTTATTAATACTGTGTAGAATACGTTTTGAATTAGGTCATTGTATTGTAAAATAAGAAGTAAGCTACTATAGATCTGCTAAGGTAGGCGTATAATGAGCTTATAAAAATCTTAATATGAATGAATAATTAAAAGTAGAAAAGAGAGAAAAATCTACTTATTAACGTTTTACTTTATAGGACAGGAGAGAGTACTCGTCGATTATGCAAATAAAAAACCTGTTTCAAAGCAAAGGATTTCAGAGGTTACTCGTATTAGTAATACTTGCTCTCGTATTATATGGGCTGCAAAGTATGTTGAATTTAATATTAATTACGTTTATTCTTACGTATTTAATGGATCGATTCCAAAAGTTTATTTCTCGCAAATTAGACCACTTTATGCCCATTAATCGAAAGCTCATTATAGCATTTCTATATGTTATGTTAATTGGCGGAATTGCTATTACGCTATTTAAATATTTACCAGTATTAACGATACAAATTTCACAATTGATTTATCAATTTAACGTATTTTTAAGAAACCCACCGGACAGTGAATTAATTAAGTATGCAGTTAATGCTGTTAATCATATGGAACTTTCGAAGTATGTAGGACAAGGCGTTGACATTTTGTATAAATCGATTACGAATGTTGGGAAATTTGGCCTTCAAGTGTTACTTTCTTTAATTTTAAGTTTATTTTTCTTATTGGAGAAAGCTCGTATCGTTGCTTTTACTGCAAAATTTAAAGAGAGCAGACTTGCAATTTTCTATACTGAAATCGAGTACTTCGGTAAGAAATTTGCACGTTCATTCGGAAAAGTAATCGAAGCCCAATTTTTAATTGCAGTTGTTAACTGCGTTTTATCCGTTATTGCATTATGGATATTAGGATTCCCACAATTATTAGGTTTAGCGTTAATGATCTTCTTACTTGGTTTAATTCCAGTAGCTGGGGTTATCATTTCGTTATTCCCGCTTTGTATGATTGCTTACAATATCGGCGGTATTATGTACGTTGTTTATATTTTAGTTATCGTAACAGTCATTCATGCGCTTGAAAGTTACGTGTTAAATCCGAAGTTTATGTCGCAAAAAACAAACTTACCAATTTTCTATACGTTTATGGTATTAATCTTCTCGGAACACTTCTTAGGTGTATGGGGATTAATTATCGGTATTCCAATCTTCATTTTCTTATTAGATGTCTTAGATGTGACAAGTGATGAAATGGAGAAGGACGCTGGGAAAAAATAAAGTGAAGAGAAAAAAGCATCGATGTTCGATGCTTTTTCTTTTATAACATGATGTTTCTTATGCCATACTGTAAGGAGAAGATAGAATAGGGGTGAAAGAATGGCTGTAAATGAAAAGGTAGAATTAGCTACATTTGCTGGAGGGTGCTTCTGGTGTATGGTTTCGCCATTTGAAGAGATGGAAGGAATTATAAAGGTTGTTTCTGGCTATACAGGTGGTCATAAAGAGAATCCAACATATAAAGAAGTATGTTCAGAAACGACGGGACATTATGAGGCAGTACAAATTACATTTGATGCAAATAAAATGCCGTATGAAGAGTTATTAAATATATATTGGAGACAAATTGATCCGACTGATGTAGGTGGGCAATTCCACGATCGCGGACAGTCTTACGAAACAGTGATTTTTTATCATAATGAAGAACAACATAAAAAAGCAGAGGCTTCAAAAGAAGGGCTTGCAAGGAGTGGGCGCTTTTCAAAGCCGATTGCGACAAAAATATTGCCAGCTGCTACGTTTTATCTCGCAGAGGAATATCACCAAGGATATCATAAGAAAAATGAATTCCGCTACGAGTTATACCGTAAGGGCTCAGGGCGAGATGCGTTTATTAAGCAACATTGGCCAAAGGATAATGCTCATTTAAAGGAAAAACTGAATGAGATGCAATTTTATGTAACACAGGAAAATGGTACAGAACCACCATTTCGAAATGAGTATTGGAATCATAAAGAAGAAGGTCTTTATGTAGATATCGTTTCAGGTGAACCTTTGTTTACTTCTCTAGATAAATTTGATAGTGGATGTGGATGGCCTAGTTTTACAAAGCCAGTTATGTCAGCTAGTGTGAAGGAAAAAATGGATGTGAGTCATAATATGACGCGTACAGAAGTGAGAAGTAAGGAAGGAGATTCACATCTCGGGCACGTATTTCCAGATGGCCCAGGACCGAATGGACTTCGCTATTGTATAAATTCAGCAGCTCTTCGATTTATTCCAAAAGAGGAATTAGAAAAAGAAGGCTATGGTGATTTCCTAATCTTGTTTGGAAATAAAAAATAACCTCGCAATTAGCGAGGTTATTTTTTTGTTACTTTACTTTTTTCTTTTTAAACTTGCTTAATACTTCATAAACGATTGGAACAATAAGAAGTGTTAATAATGTTGAACTTGTTAATCCACCAATTACTGTTACACCAAGTCCTTTAGAAATTAAGCCGCTACCTTCAAATCCTAATGCGAGCGGGATAAGAGCACCGATTGTTGCAATTGCAGTCATTAAAATCGGGCGAAGGCGTGTTGCACCAGCCTCTAATAAAGCTTCACGTGTTGATAGACCTTCATTTTCTTTATGAATAACGCGGTCGATAAGCACGATTGCGTTTGTTACAACGATACCGATTAACATAAGGGCACCGATCATTGCAGAGACACTTAACGTTTCACCAGAGATTAATAAGGCAACAAGAGCTCCAATGATTGTAAATGGTAGCGAGAATAAAATTGCGAATGGTGCAAGAGCACCGCCAAATGTAACGACAAGAACGAAGTATACAATAGCAATCGCAGCTAACATCGCTAAGCCAAGTTGCTTGAATGATTCTTCAATATCTTTTGTAACGCCTCCCATAGAAACATCTACGCCAGAAGGAAGATCCATTTTATCTACTTCTTTTTGAACTGCGGCTGATGCTTTTGAAACGTCATCAGATGTTAGTTTTGCACTTACTTCCGCATAAACACGGCCATCGCGGTGTTTCACTGTATTCGAAGTTTCTCCTTCTTTTACAGTCATCACATCTTTTACAGCCACTTCATTACCAAGCGGCGTTGTAATTTTACGATTTGTTAAGTCATCGATTGTTTCATAATTTTGTTTTTCAGCTTCTACATATACATTGATATCTTTACCGTCTTTTTTAATTGTTGTCAGAACAGGGCGATCATGTTGATTAGAAAGTCCCATTCCAATTTGTGCAGCCGTTAGACCCATTTTACTTAGCTTTTCCTGATCTGCGACTAAAGTGTATTCTGCGTATGTTTTTGCAATACTAGAGTCTATATCTTTTAAGTCTTTGTTTTTCTTCATTATGTTTTGAATATCTTTTACGACAGGCTTAATGTCTTCTGAGCTATCTCCGTAAACGTATAACTTGATTTCGTTACTACCGCCACTTGCCCCGAAGTCTTGGTTTTTCCATTCACCTTTTCCAGACATCTTCTGTAAATCTTTAACGACTTGTTCTTTCTCTTTTTCGAAGTTTTTCGTGTCATTATCATATTGTACGAAGAACATTGCTTGATTTGATTGACCAGGACTCATTGGGTTTTCGCCACCTAATGAGAATTGAATTGTTTTGACGTTTTTATTATCTTGGAAGTGCTTCTCAGCTTTCGTTGCAATTTTTTCAACGTCTTCTAACGTTTGACCTGGTTCAGGGTTGTATGTTGCAATGATCATTTTTTCTTCTTCAGATGGTAAGAAACTTACACCAATGATTGGCACAAGTGCAAGACTACCAACTAATAGAAGGATAGCGATACTTGATGTAATAATTTTGTGATTTAAAGCCCATGCAAGTATGCGTTTATAAATATTTGCTAATTTACTTGGTTTTTCTTCATGATGTACTTCTTTTTCCCTCATGCTCTCTTTCTTAAATAAAGAGTGAGCTAGCATCGGTACGATTGTAACTGCTACTAGCAACGATGCTAATAAAGCGAAGACGATAGTTAAAGCGAATGGTAAGAACATTTCACCAATCATACCTTTTACTAGTCCAAGCGGTAAAAATACAGCAATTGTTACAATGGTAGAAGACATAATCGGAATAAACATTTCTTTTGTAGCTTCACGAATTAAATCTTTCCCGCGTAGTTTCTCTCCTGATAACGACATACGTCGGTAAATATTTTCGATAACAACAATGGAGTCATCCACAACGCGCCCGATAGCGACTGTCATTGCCCCGAGCGTCATAATGTTAAGCGTAATATCCATTTGTTTTATAACTAATACAGCAATTAATAAAGAAAGTGGTATGGAAACGACAGAGATTAATGTTGTTCGGATATTTCGTAGGAACAACATAATAATAACAATCGCAAAGATAGCACCAAAAATGGCTTTACTTAGCATTGTTTCTACTGATTTCTCAATAGGTGCACCTTGGTCGAATGTTGAAATAATCTCTAAGTCTTTATATTTTTTCTCAAGTTCTTTTACTTTATCTTTAACAGCATTTACAACATCAACTGTGTTCGCGTCAGCCGCTTTTACAATTTGAATTCCAATTGCTTCTTTTCCATTTGTTCGAGAAATAGATTCCGCTTTTCCGACTTCTTTAATATCAGCAATTTCGTCTAATGTAACTGTCGGAATCCCGTTGTTCATAGCGGCTGGATTCATTTGCGGCACTTGTGTACCAGCTCCGGCATTTTGACTACCTTGACCGCTTGCTGATGAAGGAACAGCAGGGATTTTTAATTCTTTTAATGCTTTCATTGTTGTAATATTTCCATCTACAACAACTGACTTTTCTGTGTCTTTAAATGTATATAAACCAAGTGGTAAAGATACGTCCGATCCTTTAATTACATTTTTTACAGTATCTTCACTTAAACCTAATTCTTTCATCTTATCTTTTTTGAAGACAAGTTGTACTTCATCTACTTGTTGACCTGAAATTTGAACAGATGCGACCCCATCAAGTCCTTTTAATCCTGGAACAACATTTTTTTCTACATTTTCAGTTAAGGTAGCTAAAGATTCATTTTTACTTGCTACGCTTAATGAAATTACAGGAAAGGCATTGAAGTTCACACGTGAAACTTTCGGGTCCTTTACGCCTTCTGGCAGTTTCACATTTGCGAGAGCTTCTTTTATTTCTGTTTCAGCCTTTTCCATATTTTTATCAAAATCATATTCTACCTGAATGGAAGATGCATTTTGAAAAGATGATGAACTAACAACGTTTACACCACTTAAATTTTGCAGTTGTTCTTCCATCGGTTTTGAAACTTTATCAGCTACTTCTTCTGGTGTAGCACCAGGATAAACCGTGGTTACTGTTACAACAGGTGTTGTAATATCAGGAATTGTTTCCAGCTTCATATTCAGCCCAGAATAAATACCTGCAATGGTAACGATAATGGTTAGTAGCCAAACTGCGAACTTATTTTTTAACGAAAAATTAATAATTTTGTTCATGTTTGCGCTCCCTTTGTATTATATTGACCAACTGGTCAGTCTAATACATAATATAACTGGCTGATTGGTCAGCCGTCAATGAAAAGGGATGGTATAATACATTCATAATAAGATGCGAGATTAAATTTAGGAGAGACATGATATGAAAGAAAAAGAGCGCTTAATTATAGAGATGGCTATGAAGTTATTTGCGACTAAGGGTGTAAATGCGACATCAGTGCAGGAAATTGTGACAGCTTGTGGCATATCTAAGGGAGCCTTTTATTTATACTTTAAATCAAAAGAGGAACTTTTATTAGCGACACTTCGATATTACTATGACAAGATTCAAAACAAAATGATGGATATTGAAAAAGAGTCGTTATTGCCACGTGAAAAATTTGCAAAACAATTGCATTGCCAGTTTAATGATATACAAAAGCATAAAGAATTTATTATTATGCATGCAAGGGAAAATGCGATTCCTTTTAATAAAGAAGTAGAAGAATTTATGATGCGGATGAAGTTAGAGTCTCACGCATTTTATCGGAATAGTTTACTGTCTATTTATGGTGATAAGGTTATGCCATATTTATTAGATTTAGTCATTATGGTAGAAGGCATATGCCGGGGATATTTAGAACTAATTATTTTACAAGCGCCAGAAATAGACTTATCTTACGTCTCGGCTTTTATTTTGAAAAGAGTGGATCATTTAGTAGATGGATTGGTAAAATCTTCAGAAGAACCTGTGTTACATGAAGAAAGGCTTGGAGAATTTCTTTGTAAATCAGAGCTTATTAAGGAGCAGGTTAAGGAACATTTTTTAAAAGAAATTATTGTGTTTAAACGTACTTTAGCGGATCAATTAGAAGATGAGGAATTGCTTGTTACATTAGATGTTTTGGAGGCAGAAATGAGGATGCAAAATCCAAGAATTCCGGTTATCCAAGGGATGTTGTTCAATTTAGAGGCATATCCAACTTTAAAAGAATTCCGTTTGAGGCTTATGGGCTATTACAATATAAAAAGGTAACAATGATAGTTTTCATTGTTACCTTTTTATTATTTAGGTCTTTCATCTGAATTCACTAGCTTAGAAGTATCGAAATTCCGTATTTCATTAGAGAAGTTAGTTAATCTTTGTTCGTAATCTCGTTTATTAGTAATCGGTTCAGTTGTAGCTAATTGTTTTACAATCCAATCATTTATATATCTGTAATAATGCGTTTGGTCAGACATATAATTAGAAAGATTATACGTAACTTCTTTTTGATCTTGGAAATCATAGAGTTTTACATTTTTTAGTTGTGCTAATTTAGTGTATACTTCTTTTTTAAATAACATATTTTCCTTTGTATGCTTTGAGTCGTTTTTATCCATAACTACGTGATATGTTACTGGATATGGCGCATAGAAAAATGTAAACTGTACTTCCGGGTTTTGTTTTACAAATTCAATAATATTAGAATCAAAAGATTTAAGCATTTGTTCATGATACCAACCATCGCTGATTGATTGATGAGGTGTTCCGTCAACAACCCTTTTAGCTATATCTACTGAGAAATTTGGCTCGTCATCTCCAAATTTGTATAGCCAGTGGGGATCCTGTGGAGATTTTGTTGGATCTAGTTTTAACTTCATATTCTGCAATGCTATTTTTCGAGAATACGGGCTAATTAAATATTGGATATCATTCAACTTATTTGTATCATACATGTAAGTTGGAAATGGTGAAGCACCTTCTGATACCCATTCAGGTTTTCCAGAGAATGAATATAAATTAAGCTCCCAAATAATATTTTTAACAGTTTTTGAATGCGTAGCTAACTGGGCTGTCATATTTTGTTCCCTAGCTGTTGAACCTGGAAGAGAGCCATTAAAGCTGGTAGTATGAAGTAATTTATTAGCGTCAGGTTCAAGGAAGTTTCTTCCCATAGAAGTTCCTACAAATAAGGTATCATAATCCATATGTTTAATAAGTCCAGGCATTTGATAGCGTTCAGTAGCATAAAAATAATCGTTCTTCTTAAATTTATATACATACAATGGGTCAAGCTTATAAACAATAGAGCAAACTATTCCAGATAAAATGAAAAGGAATATAATAAACCAACATATAAAACGTTTATACATATTTTTCACCTACGGTTATTAGAAATTAAAGTATAAGAATGAACTTACACGATTTAAATACATCAAAGAAAGTATAAACATGCTAGCTAATGCAAGAGCATAAATCGGTTTTGGACGGAAAGATTCTAATTTTTCTATAGAATTTTTTGTAAATAATACAATAGCGATTCCAATTGCTAGGTATAAAATAGTTTGGAAGTTAAAATGATCACCAGTCACTTGGAACGGGAATAAATTACAAATTGAATAAATTAAATTATCCATTATAGACACACCAGTTAATGTTTCTGGACGGAATTGAATAAGTGCTGTTTGGATGTGTAAGTAATTTACGTTGAACATGCGATTTAACATAGTTAATGCATCTTCTACAGAAGTAGCTCTGAAGAACACCCATGTTACATGTACAAATCCCATTGTTAAAATCCAAGCAATAAATTTAGGCATTTTTCCACCTAAGTTTTTAAATAATCGATGTATTACAATAGCTAATCCGTGTAAAACGCCCCAAATAACAAACGTCCATCCAGCGCCATGCCAAATTCCACTTATAAGAAAAATTGTAAATAAATTTAAATAAGTACGAATTTGCCCTTTTCGACTCCCACCCAATGGAATATATACATATTGGGTGAAAAATCGTCCTAATGTCATATGCCAACGTCTCCAAAAATCTTGAATACTTAAAGATTTATAAGGAGAGAAGAAGTTAATTGGTAGTATAATGTTGAATAACAACGCTGCACCTATTGCCATATCACAATATCCACTAAAATCAAAATACAGTTGTAATGTATACGCAAGTGATGAAACCCATGCATCGGTCGTAGATAGTTGATTTACATTGCTAAAGCCAAAATCAGCCCATTGTGCTAGTGAATCAGCAATTACTACTTTTTTAGTAAGACCAATTCCGAATATGTAAAGTCCTTTTGTAATGTTTTCAATATTCGGCCTTCTTTTAGATTCATCTTGAAATTGAGGGAGGACCTTACTATGATGGACAATGGGTCCTGCAATAAGTTGCGGGAAAAACGTTACGAACAAGCAAAAATCAATAAAATTAAACTTTGTTAATTCCCTCTTATAACAATCTACTAAAAAACCTATCTTTTGGAAGGTAATAAAACTAATGCCTAAAGGCAGTAATAACTTTAATAAAGGTACATCAGTTCCAAATAGGGTATTTATATTATCTAAGAAGAAATCAGAGTATTTAAAGTATCCCAGTAATGAGATGTTAAATACTAAACCAACTATTAAAAATACTTTTCGGGTTTTTTGATTGATTTTTTGTATAATTTGTTGGCCTATAAATGCGTTTGTAAATAATGAAACTCCTATTAGCAATAGGTATTTCACCTCAAAATATGCATAAAAGTAAAGGGACATACCTACTAAAAAAAGTTTCGCGAAATTTTTGTTAACTTTTTGCAATAGGAAATATCCAATTACTGCTATAGGCAAGAATAAAAGCATAAATTCAAAAGAATTAAAAAGCATAATATAGCCCCCAGCATTAATAAAATCTTACTCTATAAAAAACGTGACAACAGAGCAAGATGTTGTCACGCAAAGTATAGTATAGCATAAAATATGGATGAAAATCTTATATCTATTAATTTTTATTTTGAGACCATTCTTCTACATTCCAAACTTTTGTAATCCAATCTTCATAGAAGTCTGGTTCGTGACATACAAGGAGGATTGTTCCTTTATATGCTTTCATAGCCTTCTTAAGTTCTGCTTTTGCTGTAACATCAAGATGGTTTGTCGGCTCATCAAATAGTAGCCAGTTACTTTCTTCACCCATTAGTTTACATAAACGAACTTTTGCTTGTTCTCCACCACTTAATTGACTTAACGGGCGAGAAATATGTTCATTTTTTAATCCGCATTTTGCTAACATCGCACGAATTTGATGCTGGTCTAAGCCAGGGAATGTATTCCATACATCATCAATTGGTGTTATATTGTCAGCTTTAACCTCTTGCTCAAAGTATGCAGGCTCTAAGAAGTCCCCAAGGCTTGTTTTACCGCTTAAAGGTTTAATTTTACCTAAGATTGTTTTTAGTAACGTTGATTTACCAACACCATTACATCCAACGATAGCAATTTTTTCACCGCGTTCAATTGTCATTGATAGCTTTGGTAGTAGTGGATGTGTATATCCAATTTCTACATTTTCACCTTCAAAGACGAAGCGACTACTTGCACGACTTTCTTTAAATGAGAATTCAGGTTTAATTGCTGTTTCCGGGCGATCGATAAGTTCCATGCGGTCAAGTTGTTTTTGACGACTCTTTGCACGACCTGTTGTTGAATAACGGGCTTTGTTCTTTGCAATGAAATCTTCTTGCTTTTTGATAAACTCGCGCTGCTTTTCATAAGCGTTTATATGTTGATTTTTATTGATTTCTGCTAGTTCTAGGAATTTTTCATATGTCGCTGTATAGCGTGTCATTTTTGTGAATTCTAGATGGAAAATAACATCAACACATTTGTTCATAAATTCCGTATCATGAGAAATTAATAAGAATGCATGTGGGTATTCTTTTAAATAATTTGTTAACCAATGAATATGTTCAACGTCTAAATAGTTAGTAGGTTCATCAAGTAATAATACTTCTGGTTGTTCAAGTAATAGCTTTGCAAGCAATACTTTTGTACGTTGTCCACCACTTAGTGCTGAAACATCACGATCTAAACCAATTGCATCAATTCCAAGACCACGTGCAGCCTCTTCAATTTTCATATCTAGTAAATAGAAACCACCTGCTTCAAGTGCATCTTGTATTTCTGCCATTTGCTCAAGAAGTTCTTCTAGTTCTTCTGGTGTAGCAGTTCCCATTTTTTCTGTAACTTCATTTAAAGCTTTTTCTTTTTCAAATAGCGGTAAAAATGCATCCGCTAGTATGTCACGAATTGTACGTCCAGGCGTTAAAACCGTATGTTGATCTAAGTAACCGTAATGTGTGCCCGGTGTCCATTCTACACGACCTTGGTCATGAATAAGCTGACCAGTAATGATATTCATGAATGTTGATTTACCAACACCGTTTGCACCAACTAATCCAACGTGCTCACCTGCTAGTAATCGCATAGATACATCTTTAAATAATGTACGATCGCCAAATGTATGTCCTAATTTTTCAACTGTTAATAAGCTCATAGTATCCTCCGTCCAACTTGAAATAGTACCTTGAATCATGATACTAAATTCTGTGATATAATGCTATTATTTCAAAAAGGTACATTATTCATTTTCCGGATTTTTATAGATGAAATACAGAAAATCGGATGGATTATTATGTTTTTATATGTATATTATTGGGTGTTTTTTAATTTAAATGAACAAATGATAATTAAGGTATAAATATGTTGAAGTTAATTAGGTTACTGTATAATTTGTAGAGGTACTATATTTAATAGGGGAACCTGCTATACTAAGTGAAGAGAATTATGAAATATACACTAGAAAAAATAAAAAATTATATTAGTGCTTTACCGGATATCGTTATATATGTGGAAAATAGACAGATCTGGTTTAAATGGAAAGGTGAGCCCTTTCTTGAATGATGTAAAGTATCTATTATATAATATGAAACAATTTTAAATTCTTTTTATGGAGGTCAACAATGCCAAAAATTACGGTACTAATGCCTGTATATAATGGTGAAAAATATTTAAGAGAGTCTGTTGATAGTATTTTGAACCAAACTTTTACAGATTTTGAATTATTAATTATAAACGATGGATCAACAGATAGTAGTATGGAGATTTTGAATTCTTATAGTGATTCACGAATAAGAATAGTGACAAATGAAGTAAATTTAAGGTTGATTAAAACATTAAATAAGGGAATTGATTTAGCAACAGGAGAATATATTGCTAGGATGGATTGTGATGATATAGCAGATCCAAAACGTTTAGAAATTCAATTGCAGTATATGGAGAAGCATCCTGATGTTGCAGTTTGTGGAACGGGTGTTAAAGTTATAGGTCAGAATCGAAAACCGTGGCAAATTTCAGGCTCTTCAGAATTAATAAGAAATTGTTTGTATGTTCGAAGCTGTATGATTCATCCATCTGTGATGATGCGCACAGAATTTTTAAAAGAACACAACATTTATTATGATTTGAATTACTTACATGCTGAAGATTATGAGTTGTTCCAGAGATTAAGTGAGAAGTATAAAGTAATTAACTTAGAGGAGCCACTACTGAATTATCGTTGGTCAGAAACAAGTGTAAGTAGTCTTAATGCCTCCGATCAAGAGGTTATGGCCGCAAAGATTTCTACAGAGGCTTTATCTCGTATTGGAATTGAATTTAATCGCGTACCATTTGCAAGGGGTACATTAACGAAAGAAGAATTATTAGAAGTAAAACGCCAATTAGAAGAACAATATCATAAGGCTAACAAAGAGGATAAAAATATTAAGCAAATATTCCAATTTCTATGGCTTGATATGATTCTTAAAGGAACGAATCATGGTTTATGGAATATAAAAATGTTATTTTCTCCTAAATTTTGTTCTATTTTATTGATGGATAAAGGCCTCCTGACACGTATAATTGCGAAGAGTTTACTGAAGAAGTAATTGGAATCAACTCAATGTTGAAATATTATAATGAGAACAGTTTTTATAAGTTTAAAAATAAGAAAAGAGACGTGCTATTCAAAAGTGAATGGTACGTCTCTTTTTATTACGTCTTTAAGATTTTTTAAATTTAGATGTTAACTTAGAAAGAGCCATGAATAAGATTTCATCTTTTGTCAGGAATAACAACAGAGTATATGCAAGTCCATTTGTGACAACTAATGCTAGAAATAAAGGAATTGTTCCTGACACGTATAGTTGAACTGCATAAGAAATCGGAAAGAATGTAAGGGAATAGAATAAATATTTAAAGTTGGCCATCGTAAATAGGTGATAGTTTACCTTTAAATATTTTTTGATATAAAAATATATATACACAACAAGTAATAGCGTTGCAATTGTTGTTGTCAAAGTTGCTGTCGTTGGTGTAAATAAATTGATCTTTAGGAGTATTACTTTAAGTATAATATTTATAACCCCAAATATTAATAGCGCACGTACCAATATATGTTCTTTACGTTTAATGTACATAATTTGATTTCCAAGAATGGATTGGATACCTAATATAACCATGTAAACAGAAAAAATAGCCAATGTAGGTCCAGCAGCAGCATATTGTGCGCCGCCATAGATTACAACAATTAAATTCGAGACAATGATAATTCCTATAGCTGCTGGGAATAAGGTGATGAAATAAAGTTGAGATATTGTATTTAATAATTTATCATATGCTGTTTCATCATCACCTTCGGATAAGTAAGAAAGCCTTGGTAAGGTTACTTGTATAACGCTTAACATGAGTAAGTTAATAATAGACATAATTTGAAAAGCCATTACATAGAAAGAAACATATTTTTCGCCTACGTATTCTCCAAGGAAGAAGCGATCCAAGTGAGTATAAAGTATATGCGCATTTGAGAAGATGGCGATTAATAATAATGGTTTTAAATGTTTTTTGATAGTAATATTTGAAAAATCGAATTTTACAGTACGTCTTATATATATATAACTAATAATATTATTTAAGAAATTAGAAAGTACTAATAGTCCTGTAAATTGATAAAAATCTTGAGCAGTTTGTACAAAGATAAAAAGCATTACGACATAAATTAATTTTACAATGATGGTCTTTAATGTAATAAAGTCGAAATTTTCGTAGGCTTCATTTAGCCACTCTACATAAAAAATATTTGCAATAAAGTTAAATCCAAATATGAGGAGGATATAAAATAAACCTTTTTCCGCATATCCGAAGTAACTAAATAGTAAATATGCTCCAAATGTTAATAAATTCGTGAAGATACTTAATATAAATAAACTAGTAAATAATTGTTCAGATTTCTTTTTATTATCCTTAATGGCACTAATTTCTCTTAATCCATATTGATGGATGCCAAATACAGCAAAAATAAAGAAGTAAGTAAAAATTGTTTCAGAGAAGTTCACTTTCCCCATCGAAGAGGCACCTAGTGTACGATAAGCATAGGGGCCAACAAGAATTGGAAGTATGACATTGAAAATGTTTAGTAAAATTTTGTATATAATATTTTTAGCAATTGATTTTTGCATAATAGAACCCTTCTAAATATATTTTTAATTTTGTAATGAACCAAAATATTTATTCTAAAATTTTAAAAGTAAAAACAAGAACATCTGTATAAGTTTACCGCATATAAACTTTGTAAATCAACTTTTTATATTATTTATAATGTGTATAAAAGGTAGTTATTCTGTTTGGAGCTGTATACTTGGAATAATAGGTAGTCTATTATGGGAGGCTTTGATTAAGAAATATAATTATTGATTATTTATATCGCTATATGGAGTAACTCCTATAGATTTAACAATTATTTTTTCGCTTTCTGTATCATCCAAATATTGTTTCACTACTTGGATTTTTTCTGTTGAAGAAAATTGAGCCATAAAAAATGCACTCCACTTGTTAGAATATGTCTAACAAGTGGAGTGCCCTTCAATTCTTAATATGAAATTAAGAGGCTTTTGTATTAAGAATTGAAATGATAGGTTATTCTTTTTCTGTCTCCGTTGCATTTAATTTTTGCTTTAGTAACGCATAATCTTGCGTTAATGTTACAAGTTGATGATGTTGTTTAGAAATTTTTCTTGTTAGGT
Organism: Bacillus cereus group sp. BcHK124; assembly: GCF_027712065.1. Lineage (NCBI taxonomy): Bacteria > Bacillati > Bacillota > Bacilli > Caryophanales > Bacillaceae > Bacillus > Bacillus cereus group sp. BcHK124. The sequence goes on along the minus strand of NZ_JAQFPJ010000004.1, from coordinate 223,065 downwards.
CAAAAATTAAGATGAAACAGAATAATAATCCAAATAAAAATAAAATGGAAGGGGGATATTCTACTTTTAATAGTTTTCCAATCCAGTTTATAATTTTATCGGTAGAACTTAAAATAGCCATTGCAATACAAACAAAAATCCACAAAACAGCATATTTCGTTTCTAAAGTTCCGCGACGAATAGAATTAATAATTAATAATAATAATAATAAAATAAAGATGAATGAAAAGGTAATTATAGGCATTTATTATCAACCTTTCACGATTTTTTGCATCAATATAGCAAGACTTACCTTAATCATGTAATATGCAGATTTAAAAGGTGTGATAGAAGATTGTCCACCTTGTCGCTCTTGCATATTTACAGATATTTCATTAATGCGAAGTTTTTTCTTTTTTAAATGAATAAGAACTTCTGGTTCTGGATAATCTTTTGGATAATTGTGTGCAAAAATTGTAATTACTTCTCGATTGATAGCACGATATCCAGAAGTTGGATCCATAAATGTTTGTTTTGTTAGTACTTTCAATAGGGCAGTAAAATAAAAAATACCGATTCTTCTGGAAATACTACCTTTATATGCTGTTTTTTCTGTAAAACGTGACCCTAGTACCATATCGCATTCATCTTCAGCGATAGGCTTTATAATTTTATATAAATCATCTGGGTTATGTTGTCCATCAGCATCGAACTGAATCGCAATATCATATCCATTCTCATATGCGTATTTATATCCAGTTTGTACAGCTGAGCCAATACCTAGATTATAGGGTAAATTCACAAGGTGAACAGGAAATTCTTTTACGATTTGAGCTGTTTTATCGTGTGATCCATCATTAATAACGCAAATGCTTAATCCAGTAAAATGCTGTTTTAGTTTTAATAATCTTGTTAATGTATCTGCAATTGCTTCTTCCTCGTTATACGCTGGAATAATAATTAACGTTTTTGGTATTGAAATTGGTACTTCAATAGTCATTACCGCACCATCCCTTATATACTTAATCATATTATGGTTATTTTTAAACGAACTTTATTTAATATACCATTAACAGTATAACAAAATAAAGGAAAAGCTGGTGCATGTTTTAAGAGAACAGATTGAGAATAAAAGGATAAGAGAGAATATTTTGTATAAAAAATACATGCAAGGAAGAAAGAACCTATGCATGTATATGGAAGAGTATCGTATTAAATATTCCAAGGTTTATTTAAAGTTAAAACCTCAGCCATTTCTTTACTTTTTAAACGTCCTTTTTTTCTATTTTCCGCGCGTTCTGAACCGGTTGTGTGTAACCAATGTTCTTCCTCAGTTTCAGGAAGTACTTGTGGTACGGACGAAGGTTTTCCATCTTTTATTGCCACAAATGTAATGAAGCAAGTGGCGGCAATTCTACGCTCGCCTGCTAATAAATTTTCTGCGATTACTTTTACGAAAACTTCCATTGAAGATTTCCCTGTATAACATACAAATGCTTCATAACAAACAGAATCAGCTTGGTGAATTGGGGTTAAAAAATCAACTGAATCAATAGATGCTGTTACGCAATGTTTACGACTATGTCTTGCAGCCGCAATTGAAGCAATACTATCAATTTCTGCTAATAATTTCCCTCCAAAAAGTGTTTGGTGATTATTTAAATCGTTAGGAAAAACACGTGTTGTTTTAATTGCTTTTGATTCTCGCATGAATTTCTTTTCCATATATTCAGCCCCTATAGTCTGTTTTCAATCAGAATAATATGTGTAAGTGGATTACTCATATTAGATATTTAATAAAGTAAAGCGTATTCCAAAAGAGGATTATTTAAACTTCTGTATTTGTATTCATGTAACTAAAAGAAAATTTATTTTATCTAAAATGTAGTGTAAAAGAGGATTCGCTTACATTGCAAGTAAAAAGTAATGACTATATATTTGTCATAGAAATTCCCTATCAGCCGTGTACCCATTCATGATAGAATCGTTTTGTTATGAATGGAAATAGAGGTGCAATGGACATATGAATCATATACAAACAAATTTTTCATCTTTCTTCAATAAAATTACGATTGGTGCGATGCTCGCATTTTTTGTTTATAGTTGTTGGACAGCATTTGAGACAAGTAAGCAATTTTTTGGAGGAAGTACAACAAGTGTAACAATCATATTGGCAATTTTCGTCATACTCATTTTGTTAGTGGCATCAATTCTACAATATCGTTTTACAGACAAACAATTTCTTATTTTTCTTATAAGTGTATCTATACTTGTGAGGCTTAGTATGCTGTTATTTGTAGACGCTCCAATAATTGGTGATATGAAAGTGATGTATGAGTCTGCAAAGGAGATTGCAATTGGTAATAATATAGGGACTGTAACTCATTTGCCGTTTATTATATATGAGTCAGTAATTATTCGTATATTTGGTAATACATTATTTGCTTTGCAACTATTTAATGTGTTATTTTGCGCAGGAACTGCACTTTTTATTTATCGTATTGCGGCAATGGTTTTTGGAGAAGAATGCGGTCGTATTGCTTCCACATTTTATGCTCTGTATATTCCAAATATATTCATGAGTTCCGTATTAACTCCTGAGTCACTTGCAATGTTTTTATTTTATTTTGCTTGCTACATACTTTTATATAAAGGATTAGATCATCCTTATATGTGGGTGTTTTCAGCGATTTTATTTGCATGTAGTAATATGATTTTCCCAATGGGATTATTTCTTCCTATTTTTATCACGATATATGTATTATTAATTGAAGTGTTTCAATCAGCAACGAAACAAAAAGTGTTACTAAAGACGATAGGGATACTTATTCTGTTTTATAGTGCTCATTTTAGTGTGAATTATGGAATTAAGACAATGGGACTGTCACAATATACGATTACGAATGAGACGTATGTTCAATCTGTCTTAATTGGAAAAACGCAACGTGAGGAAAAAGTATCGAAAAATCAAAGTGTAACAGAGCATATTGATCAAAAGTTAAAAGAGATTGAGGGAGAAAGATTTAAACTTTTAGAACCGGTGATAAATCAGTTTTCAGATGAGGGAATAAATTCTATTCTTTTTAAATGTGAAAAACTGATATATATAGCGGTAACATTATTTATGACTATAGCTCTATTACACTTCCTTATTAAGAAACAACAAAACGAGGGATATATGTTGTTCTTATTGTTAATTAGCGGGTACGTATTGTTAAAGCTCTTCCAAGTCGATATGGCATATTATAATCTTATTGTGCCAGCATTGTTTATTTTGCAAAGCTTTGGTGTTTATATGAGTTATGTGTATTGTCAAAAAATATTCTTTAGAAAATAAAAAGAATCCAAATTGGATTCTTTTTTTTTGATGGAAGATGAATACTAAGAGCTAGTAGAGATAAAAAATCTCTACTGTAATCGCTCTATCGGTTCAGTTCTAGTTGTAAACTATCAGCTGTTAGAGCCATTTTTGAGGAATCGTCTTGAATTCCTTTCATTACTTGTGAAATGGTTTCTAACTCATTTTCAATTTTTTTATTCTGTTCTTTTGAGTTAGACATGTCTTTTACGATTTCTTGGAAGTATTGATCCGTTGCAGACATACTATCAGTTCCTTCAGATACGAGAGAGCTAATTTGTTTCACGGAAGAAGAGACACGAACAATCTGTTCATTTGTTTTTTCAACGAGCTTTGTAACGTTAAATATAGATTCTTTCGTTTGCTCTGATAACTTTCTAATTTCTCCAGCTACAACAGAAAAGCCTTTGCCAAATTCCCCAGCACGCGCAGATTCAATTGCAGCGTTTAGTGCGAGTAAATTTGTTTGCTCGGCAATTGATTTTACAATATCTATAATTTCGTTAATTTTGTTAGAAATATCGAGAAGTTCATGTGTATCTGTAATAATCGTTTCCATGTTCGTTTGAATGTATTCCATTCGTTTATTTTGCTCATTTAATTGTTCTTTACCTTTATTTGCTTTTTCTTCTGATGTTGTAGCTAATGACGTACCTGTTTTAGCAATTTCTACAATCGTTTCAGATTTAGCGGTTAACTGCTGAATAGAAGCACTTGTTTTTTCAGATACAGATGCTAGTTCTGTTGCAATATGCGTAATGGTCATAGCTGTTATTTCTTTTTCTTTTTCAAGTTCTTTTTGCATTCTTTCATATTCAGATTCATAAGACGCAATAACGAGTTCTTGTTCAAGAGTAAGTAATTTGTTTATTACGTTTATAGAATAAGAAAAATCGTCAATTGTTGTAATTTTCGTTTTTAAAATCTTCATGATAGAGCGGAATAATTCTTGATAAGCGGCAGTATACCATTTTCTATGTAACCCAATTTGTACATGTCTTTTTGCAATTCTAACACGTTGTTCAATAAAGTTTTCATGCATATCTCCGCTAAATAATTCTTTTATATGTGTTTTTAAAGTTTGCTTTAGTTTTGGAATAGAGCTATAACGTTCGATAATCGTAATTAAATTAGGCTGTTTTGTAATATTGGAATAGAATTTTTCAGTAATCCAATCAATTTCTTCATAAATAAAAGGCTGTAGTACCTTTACGATTTGTAAATCTTCTTTTGAAATATGTAGCATATCCATTTGAATTTTCAGTTCAGAATTAGTAGGAACGTTAAAAGTGATTTGTTGATTCTTACTTAATTCAAGTATACTTACGTTTGTTGTATTGTTATGTTTTTTAAAAACCCCAAGCATCGTTCTTCCCCCTGTTTGTAAAGCGTTTTCATTTTTTGGTTCTAATATAATTATATATATTTATATACAATTACTCTATATTAGTGTGTAGAATAGTATATAAATTAAGAGAATTCCATATAGAATTCTCTTAATGACCTTTATTAATTTTAGCATGTGTTTTAAAGAAAACTGGGAAATGTACATTATATATGACAGTGACAACACGAATAATGAATGTTACTAATAAACAAACATAGAAAGCCAATACGTGTGCCCCCATTGCATATGTGATTAGGAAACTAATTGCCCCTAAAATAGAAGCGATGGCGTAAATTTCTTTTCGGAATACGTAGGGGATATCTTGAGCGCAAATGTCACGCAAAATACCGCCTCCAATACCTGTAATGACTCCCATTGAAACAACTAAAAATGAGGCGTCAACATGATGTGACATTGCCGCATTTGCACCAATAGCTGTAAAAACGCCTAAACCAACAGCATCAGAAAGCATAATAACAACTTGAAGTTTATTGATACGCTCAAAAAACATACAAGTAAATAATGCTGATAATACGCTTACGAAAAAGTAAATGGGTTTAACAAATGCGACGGGAGGCAGGTTACCGATCATAATATCACGAATAATACCGCCGCCGAGCGCAGTAGCTACAGCTAAACAAAGGACACCGAATAAATCTAAATCTTTTTTTAAACCAACTAATGTACCAGAAATGGCAGCGGCGATAATGCCAAGAAACGTAAATATATCGATTAATAACATGGCCTTAATCCCTTCCTCTTAAAGATGTTCCAGAGAAAAAATATACACTAAAGTATTGGAAATAACAATTACTTTTCGCTACATGTAGAAAAACGGATAAAATACATAAAGAAAGCGTTTGAAAATGTTTGGAAAATAGCTATAAAGTAATTTGAAAAAGATATGAAAAGATTAATTTTACATTTTTTTGGTGTTACCTATTTGGTAAAATGTTACAATGATAGGTATGTTGTTTACATCTGTATAAAATGATAAAAAAATATGTATATACTGACAAAAATAAGGGGATGGTTGTTAGATAGCTTTTGTAAAAATAGGGAGTATAGCGAAAGGACAGTAATTTCTATTACTGATTAATACTTGTCCTGGCTAGTTTTAGCTGGAAAAATAGTTCTCGATTTGAATATGAGTTATGTTATAATTGCTAGGTGTGTTTGAATGATAAAAAATTATGATTAAAAGATAATGTTAAGATTTTGTATGGAGGTCTTGGAATGTTAGCAAATCAAGCTAGGGTTAGATTTGAGCGTTTTTTGCTCTTTTTTATTATTTTACAGCCTGTTTTAGATTTATTAACGTCTCTTAGCATCACTTTATTAAAGTCAAGTGCTACTGTTGGAATTTTAGTAAGATTCCTTATTATGGCTGTGGGTAGTATTTACATTTTAATTCAGGCAAAAGAGAAGGGAAATAGAAAGTTTTTAATTTATCTTATATTACTAGCCGGAGTTTTAGGGGTAGGATTTATTAATAACAAACTAGTTAAGAATCCTATTGTACTTGGTGAAGAAGTTAAATTCGTTGCGAAAGCATTATATATATATATCATGCTGGGATCATACATTTTAGCTTTAAAATCATTGAAAAAGAAAGTTAATATTAGTGATAAGGTTCGAAATAGTATTGTATATTCTACATTAATCATTAACGCAATTATGGTTATTTCTATTTCAACATCTACTGACTTTGGTAGTTATGAATGGATGAAGGTGGGTTCTCGAGGTTGGTTCTATGCAGGGAATGAACTAGGTTCAATCTTAGCCATTATTTTCCCTATTGTGGTACTATATTCTATTCAAAAAACAAAGAGCTGGAAACACGTTTTATATTGGATTCCATCGCTTTTAATGATTTACTCATTAATTCAGGTCGGTACGAAAGTAGGAATGGGCTCAATTGGTGCTACGTTAGCGGCAGCAATCGGGATCATTGTACTACAATTATTATTTGATAGAAAAAATCCGAACAAAAAATCCCTTGCGCTTAATGCAGTAATTGCTATTGTCCTATTAGCTGGTGTAGTTGGAACGTTTAAACAAACGCCATTAGCACAAAATATGGGCATTCACAATAACTATTTATCAGAGCAAAATGTGGCACAGCAAGGTCAAAAAGAAAAAGAAATTAAAGAGAAGCTGAAAAAAGAGCAAGAACTTAAAGCAAAAGAAGAAAATCATCATAAAGTTGAAAAGCCAGAAGAAAAGGCAAAGATAGAAGAGGAAGTTAAGAAAGAGCTTGAGAAAGAGCAAAAGAAAGAAAATCAAGAAAATCTTATTTTCAGCGGACGTCAAGTATATGAAGAAAGACATAAGCAGTTCTTTAAAGAAGCGCCAACGTCACAAAAGTTATTAGGAATGGGTTATGCAGGTAATTTTAAATATAATGAACAAAAGCAGCCAGATCCAAAGCTAATTGAAATGGACTTCCATGATTGGTTTTATGACTTTGGGATTATTGGTTTTGCATTACTAATGATTCCATTTATTTATTACGGCTTAAGAATCCTACTAGTATTTATTACAAGGTTTAAAGAGATATTTAATATAAAATATGGAATGATTGCAGCAAGCTTATTGTTAGCATTAGGTATTGCTTATATTGCAGGACATATTTTAACAGCACCAGGAGTTGGGATCTACTTTGTAGTGGTGTTAGCTTATCTAATTGTAGACTTAGAAATTGAATGATCAAAATAAAAGCTAACTTTTGTTAGCTTTTATTTTTTAGTACAGTAAAATAAAGATAGATGGAAATGTGGCGAGGATTTAAAGGAGGAAAAAATATGAGGATATTGCATATGAATGCAGGAGCAGAAGATGGGGGAGGGAAAACACATATTATTTCACTTCTCGATCAGTTTCCAACTGGTGAAGTAGAATTAGCGGTATTTGAAGATGGAATTGTTGCGAAAGAAGCAAGAGAGTTAGGGATAAAAGTCCATGTGTTTTCACAAAAATCCCGCTATGATTTATCTATTTTAAAGAATATAAGCGAATTCATTAATAATGAAAAATTTGATATAGTTCATACGCATGGTCCTAGGGCTAATTTCTATGTTTCTTTAATGAAAAAGAGAATAACGGCAAAATGGGTAACGACTATTCATAGTGATCCATTTGAAGACTTTACTAAACAAGGCTTAAAAGGTTGGATTTTTACGAAATTGAATTTGAAAGCCTTAAAAAATGTAGATTTATTTTTTGTTGTAACAAATAGATTAAAGAAAAGTTTAGCTGCTTTAGGCATTTCTAATGAAAAGATGCATGTTATTTATAATGGAATTGAATACGATAAGGAAAAAGCAGAAGGTTATAATAAAAAAGAAATGTTCAATATTGATGAAGATGTATTTACGGCAATCCAAGTAGCACGATTGCATCCTGTGAAAGGACATGAAGTTCTATTTGATGCGTTACAACGAACAAAATTAGAGAAAATTAAAGTATTGTTAGTTGGTGATGGCCCGTTAGAAGAAAATCTAAAGTCATTGGCTACTGAAAAAGGGATTAATAATAAAGTTGAGTTTTTAGGGCATCGTCAAGATGTAAAACAATTATTTGCGTCGTCACATGTGAATTTATTAACCTCCCATAGTGAAGGGTTCCCACTAGTTTTATTAGAAGCGGCAAATCAACGCGTACCATCAATTGTGACTAGGGCTGGAGAGATTGAACCATTAATTGTAGATGAAACGTACGGATGGATTGTGCCAACAGATGATGGAAGGGCATTAGCATTAGCTTTAGAAGAAGCGTATGATAAGTGGAAAACTGGAGAATTAGCAGCAATGGGGAAACATATTTATGAGCATGCTATTATGAACTTCTCACTTCAAAAACTATATGAAGATACAAAGGAAACATATAAGCAATTAATAGCGAAAAACTTGTAATGATAGAGAGGATAGTTAACTATGGCAGTACAAACAGTTGATATTCTAGGCGTTCCTTTTTCTACAATGACAATGGATGAAACGGTCCAATATTTAAAAGAACAACTAGAAGTGGAGCGAACACATACTTTTCAGGTAGTAACAGCAAATCCTGAAATTGTTATGTGTGCAAAAAAGGATGAAGCATTCCATCAAACATTATTAAATGCAGATTTAATTACACCTGATGGTATTGGAGTCGTAAAAGCAAGTGGTATGTTAGGTACACCTGTAAAGGAACGTGTAGCAGGTTTTGATTTAATGTGTAATTTACTTGCGGCGTTATCAGAAGACAATAAACCAGTATCAGTTTTCTTATTAGGTGCAAAACCGCATGTTGTACAAGCTGCAGCAGATCATTTAACGAAGACGTATTCAGCTGTATCTATTGTGGGTATACAAGATGGGTATTTTAAACAAGAAGAAGAAGAAAATATTGTTTCTCGTATTCAAAAGGCAAAACCAGACTTATTGCTTGTTGCACTTGGTTTCCCGAGACAAGAGAACTTTATCCAAACGAATAAGCATCGTTTAGAAACGAAAATGGCCGTTGGAGTAGGCGGAAGTTTAGATGTATGGGCTGGAGAGGTAAAACGTGCACCAAAATGGATTCAAGCGATCCATTTAGAGTGGTTTTATAGATTGTGTAGCAATCCAACGCGTTGGCGTCGTCAGTTAGTATTAGCGGAATTTTTAAAAGAAGTCATGCGTTCAAAAAAGTAGCGTTCTATCGCTACTTTTTTATTTGTCCATTTTTAATAAAGTGCGTTTTTATTCATCTACTACCGATTGCGGACACTCACTAATCGGGTGTTTAATGGCCATGGTTTTTTTATCTATCTCTCTTTGCTTCAGCTGAATTTTGAGGTGAGGGGTCTTACTGCCCTCAAATAGTCGGATAAGTATTTTACTTTTTGGGAATGATGAAGGAGAATTTTTTACACGAAAGTATTTTACTTATACAATTCACACATGTAAAATGATGTGTAAAGACAGCTGTGTAAGGAGGACTTCTTGTGGGCAAGGTGAAAGAAATTTCGAAGCGAAAGCTACTTAGTATAGCGGGGCTTGGATGGTTATTTGATGCAATGGATGTTGGAATGCTTTCATTTGTAATGGTAGCGCTGCAAAAAGATTGGGGATTAAGTACCCAAGAAATGGGCTGGATAGGCAGCATTAATTCAATTGGTATGGCGGTCGGGGCGCTCGTTTTTGGAATACTATCAGATAAAATAGGGCGAAAATCAGTCTTTATTATTACATTATTATTATTTTCTATCGGTAGTGGTTTAACGGCTTTAACGACGACACTTGCTATGTTCCTTGTTTTACGATTTTTAATTGGTATGGGGCTTGGTGGAGAACTTCCAGTTGCTTCTACATTAGTATCGGAGAGTGTTGAAGCACATGAACGTGGCAAAATAGTTGTGCTATTAGAAAGTTTTTGGGCAGGTGGATGGCTAATCGCAGCTCTTATCTCGTATTTTGTTATACCGAAATATGGTTGGGAAGTTGCGATGATATTGAGTGCGGTTCCGGCGCTATATGCTTTATATTTAAGATGGAATTTACCGGATTCTCCAAGATTCCAAAAGGTTGAAAAAAGGCCATCCGTTATCGAAAATATAAAGTCAGTTTGGTCTGGGGAATATCGTAAGGCAACAATTATGTTATGGATTTTATGGTTTTCTGTTGTTTTCTCCTATTATGGCATGTTCCTTTGGTTACCTAGTGTAATGGTATTAAAAGGATTTAGTTTAATAAAAAGTTTCCAATACGTACTTATTATGACGTTAGCTCAATTGCCAGGTTATTTCACAGCTGCTTGGTTTATTGAACGTCTTGGTCGTAAGTTTGTTTTAGTTACGTATTTAATTGGTACAGCTTGCAGTGCTTACTTATTTGGAGTAGCAGAGTCATTAACGGTATTAATCGTAGCAGGCATGTTACTATCATTCTTTAATTTAGGTGCTTGGGGTGCATTATATGCTTATACACCTGAACAATACCCAACAGTTATTCGTGGTACAGGTGCAGGGATGGCGGCAGCATTCGGTCGTATTGGTGGTATTCTTGGACCGCTATTAGTAGGATATTTAGTTGCTTCACAGGCTTCACTATCACTAATATTTACGATTTTCTGTGGATCAATTTTAATAGGCGTATTTGCTGTAATTATACTTGGGCAAGAAACGAAACAACGAGAATTAGTATAAGGTTAAACTTTAATCGGTAAGTAATCTCAATTATTGGTCCGTACCAATTATGTTTTAGAGTAGTAAAACTAAGAGCTCATGTTTTCTTATTCAGTGGGTTTTACTGCCTACAAATAACGGAATAAAAGGGCAGGGGGAACCATGATGGTTCCCTTTTTTCTGTTTTTTTAGATAAATAATGGTATAGTAAGAAAAAGGGAATGTTCCTTATAAAAGCGAATGTATACAACAGGACATACGGACAAAAGAATTAGGTGGTTGAAGAAATGAAAATTTTACTGATCATGGAAGATGCAGAAGAGCGAAGAAGTTTAGCTGAAAAATTTACTGAAAATATAAGGAATGTAGAATGTTTTGAAGCAAATACGGGAACAGAATCATTATTTATGATGAAGAAGCATACACCAGATTTTGTTTTTTTAAATTCAAAATTACTAGATGGAACGGGTTTTGAATATGCGAGTTTATTACGGGAAGTAAATTGTTATACGAAATTTATTTTTATGGGTGAAGATATAGAAGAGTCCATTACAGCATTTCGTTTTCAAGCAGTTTATTATTTACTACGCCCATTCCGCGAGGAAGATTTGCAATTCCTTTTATATAGAATGGCTAAAGAGCAAGGTGAGAAAGCAAAGAGCTATTTGCGTAAACTACCGATAGAAGGTCAAGAGGGGATTCGGTATATTTTCCCTGAAGATATTGTATATGTAAGCAAAAATAAGGAAAACAAAACAGTTTCAATTTATACAACAAATAATCAGTATATTTCAACATATACACTCCAGGAGCTAGAAAATAAGCTAAATGCATATGATTTTTTACGGGTGCATAAAAGTTATTTAATTAATATGTCATATGTACAAGAGTTAAAGCCTTACTATAATGGCACATATAATCTGTATTTAGATAAATATGATGAGCAACCGATTCCAGTAAGTCGTAATTATGTGAAACGACTTCGAAATAAAATTGAATTATAGCAGATAATGCGAATTTTTTAACATGATAAACTAAAAATCCTTCATGATAGGGAGGATTCAAATTAAATATTCAGAAAATTTAGTACAATCCCACTAAGAAATAGTATTGGGGGGATTGTATGTGAGAACAGTGAAGTCAATTTTACTTTGGGGAGTTATTGCAGCAGTAGGAGCCGGTGCTTTTGGTGTAATAGCTTTATCACAAGGTGAAACTATTAATGCTGTATGGCTCTTAGTAGCTGCGGTATGTGTGTATGCAGTTGCTTATCGCTTTTATAGTAGATTTATAGCGAGAAAGGTATTCGGTTTAGATAATAATCGGCAAACGCCAGCTCATACATTAAATGATGGAAAAGATTATGTTCCGACAAATAAATGGGTATTATTTGGGCATCATTTTGCAGCAATCGCTGGGGCTGGGCCTTTAGTAGGACCGATTTTGGCGGCACAAATGGGATATTTGCCAGGGACAATATGGATTATTGTAGGGGTAGTTGTCGCTGGAGCTGTGCAAGATTTTGTCATTTTATTTGCTTCGATGAGACGTAATGGTAAATCTCTCGGTGAAATGATTAAAGATGAGATTGGTCCTGTTACAGGACTTATTGCAATGATTGGTATTTTAGGCATTATGATTATTTTATTAGCAGTATTAGCATTAGTAGTAGTAAAGGCGCTTGTCGGAAGCCCTTGGGGAATGTTTACGATAGCAGCGACGATTCCTATTGCTATTTTAATGGGAGTATATATGCGCTACATTAGGCCTGGACGGGTTGGTGAAGGGTCAGTAATTGGAATTATCCTACTTATACTGTCTCTTATTGGAGGGCAGTATGTAGCGGAAAATCCAGCGCTTGCAAGCATGTTCACGTTTAGCGGAGAAACAATTGCTATAATGCTTATTGTATATGGGTTTATCGCATCGGCATTACCAGTTTGGATGCTTTTAGCACCACGTGATTATTTAAGTACATTTTTAAAAGTCGGAACAATTGTAGGATTAGCAATCGGTATTTTAATTGTAGCACCAGATTTACAAATGCCAGCAGTTTCGAAATTTATTGATGGAACTGGTCCTGTGTTCTCTGGAAACTTATTCCCGTTCTTATTTATTACTATTGCTTGTGGTGCAGTGTCTGGATTCCATGCTCTTGTTTCATCAGGTACGACGCCGAAGATGATTGAGCAAGAGGGACACGCACAGCCAATCGGTTATGGAGCAATGTTAATGGAGTCGTTTGTAGCGGCGATGGCGATGATTGCAGCTTGTGTATTAACACCGGGAACGTATTTTGCAATTAATAGTCCTGCAGCACTTATCGGTACAGATGTCTCGCAGGCAGCTCAAGTTATTTCCTCATGGGGATTTGCTATTACACCAAATGAACTAAAAGATCTCGCTGTAAACGTTGGAGAGCAAACGATTTTATCACGTACAGGTGGTGCACCAACGTTAGCGATAGGTATGGCATATATTTTCTCACAAGTAATAGGTGGAACGGCCATGATGGGATTTTGGTATCATTTTGCGATTCTCTTTGAAGCACTATTCATTTTAACAACAATTGATGCTGGAACGCGTGTCGGCCGATTTATGATTCAAGATATTTTAGGGCATGTGTATAAGCCATTTGGGAAAACGGATTCTACATTCGCGAATGTAATAGCTACAACGTTATGTGTATTAGGATGGGGTTATTTCTTATATCAAGGGGTAGTTGATCCACTTGGTGGAATTAATACATTATGGCCACTTTTCGGTATTGCAAATCAAATGTTAGCAGGTATTGCATTATTACTTGGAACGACAATTTTATTCAAAATGGGAAAAAAGGCATATGTTTGGGTGACGCTTATTCCAACTGTCGGATTGCTTATTGTAACGATGACAGCGGGTTATCAAAAGCTATTTCATGAAAATCCTAAAATAGGATTTCTATCCCACGCGAAGGTGTTTCAAGGAGCATTAGATGAAGGGAAAGTGTTAGCGCCAGCTAAAAATGTTGCCCAAATGAAGCAAATTATTTTCAATGATTATATTGATGCGGCACTTTGTGGGATTTTTATGATCGTTGTAATCGCTGTATTAATTTCTGCAATTCGTATTTGGATTCAAGTATTAAGAAATAAGCCGATGCCGCTAAAAGAGGCACCATATATCCCTAGAGATGAAAGTGAGTCGAGGAACTATGCTTAAAAGACTACGGCAAGTATGGGGACAAAGGAAACACTTTATTAGCTTACTTGTTGGGGTACCAAGCTATGAAACATATGTAGAGCATATGAAAAAGCATCATCCAGAAGAAGAAGTTGTATGTCAAAAACAATTTTTTGCAGAAGCGCAAGAAGCAAGATTTAATGCAAAGGGCGGAAAAATCTCGCGCTGTTGTTAGTGAAAAGGACGAATTTTCGTCCTTTTTATTTTTTGCTGTTTCACGTGGAACAGCAAAAAATAAATAAAAAGCTTTGGGAATTATAGGTATTTCGTATACAATAAAATAAGGAAAGGGATAGATAGAAAAGTAGGGAGATTATTTTATGTTAAGGGATTTATTTGTAAATACAACAATTATTCTTTCCTTTATTTTTATTGGAGGGCAGCTTTTAAGGGACAAGCCGTTAAAAGAAGAGTTCTCTTTTTGGCAGAAATGTGTAGTAGGATTGTTGACTGGAATATTAAGTATACTATTGATGCATTTTGGCGTACATATTGAGGATATTATGTTGGATCTACGTTATTTAGCTGTTATTTTGGCAATTACAATTGGAGGTCCAATAGCTAGTAGTATAACAGTTACGATTATTTTAATTACCCGATTATTTTTAACCGAGTACTCTTTAGCCTCTGAATTGGCTTGTTATACTATTGTATTAATAGGCGTTGGAATTATTTTTATTTGGCGGATGAAAGCTTCTATATTTACAAGGTGGATATGGTTTAATATATATAGTTTATCTATTTTAGTAGTGCCACTTTCTATTTTATTTAAGGATAGATCTATAGTAGTATTATATTTAGTTTGTAGTAGTATAGCGGCATATATCACATTTATAAGCGCGAATTATGTATTACAATCCAATGAGTTATTTCAAAAGATGAAGCAATATGCAACGATAGATGCATTGACAGGTTTAGGAAATGTAAGGCAGTTTGATTTAGAAATGAATCATCATATTGGTAATAAGCGTATGAAAAATGATTCACTTTGTTTACTACTTATAGATATTGATCATTTTAAGTGTGTAAATGATACGTATGGGCATCCTGCAGGAGATGAAGTGTTAAAACAAATAGGTAGTATTTTAAGGGAAGTTTCACCGTTCCCAAATTTGTCCTTTCGAAAAGGTGGAGAAGAGTTCGCGCTTTTGATACCAAAGAAGGGATTAGCTTACGGAATGCATACGGGGGAAAAAGTTCGCACAGCTGTTGAAAACCATTCATTCGAATTGTTAAATGGAACAAAAATAAAAATTACAGTTTCAGTAGGCGTTTCAGTATATGAAGAATCACCAGAGCAATTTATTCAAGCTGCCGATGATGCATTATATTACTCCAAAAGAAATGGTAGAAATCAGGTTAGTTCCGCATCTTAAAGATAGGATGACCAGAAGAGCTTATAAATAAAAACACCCACAGAGAGGGAAATACACACTCTGTGGGTGTTTTTATTTATAAGTTAGACAAGCTCTTTTGATACAACGAATTTACGATATGCACCGTGATGTGTTGGGCCTACGTATTCGTTGATCTTGAATGAATAACGGATAGCAGCTGTGATAAATTCTTTAGCAGTTTTTACTGCTTCTTTTACAGGTTTTCCTTTTGCAAGTTCTGCTGTAATTGCAGCAGAATATGTGCAACCTGCGCCGTGTGTATTTGTCGTATCAATTTTTTCTGATTCTAGAATGTCGAATGTCTCTCCATCATATAGAACGTCGATTGCAGTTTCGGTACCAAGCTTGCTACCGCCTTTAATTAGGACATACTTCGCACCTAAAGCATGGATTTTTTTCGCTGCTTCTTTCATGTCTTCAAGAGAATTAATCTTTACGCCACTTAATTGGTAAGCTTCAAATAAGTTTGGTGTGACAACTAATGCCTTTGGAACAAGAACGTCACGTAAGCAATCATTCGTTTCAGGATGTAATGCTTCATCAGCCCCTTTACATACCATAACAGGGTCAACTACTACATTTTTGAAATTATGTTTTTCGATTGTTTCTGCAACCATTTCAATAATTTCTACTGATCCAAGCATACCTGTTTTTAAAGCATCTACGCCAACTCCCTCAATTGTCGTTTCTAATTGTGGTTTTAATGTAGAAGCTGGGATTGGGAATACGTTATGTGCCCAACCGTTATGTGGATCCATCGTTACGATTGTCGTAAGAGATGTCATTCCGTACACACCAAGTTCTTGGAATGTTTTTAAATCTGCTTGTATACCAGCACCGCCACTTGTGTCAGAACCAGCGATAGTAAGTGCTTTATTTAATGTCATTATGAAAAGCCCCCTCAGGTGATATAATGAAAACTATGTTTTCACCATTATATCAATGTTACGAATAAGTACAAAGTGAAAAGTAGATGATTTATGTTAGGAACTATGTAAAATCTTGTATGTAGGAGACGAATTATGTTTCAAGAGAATCGTACAAATGAATTAGTTATATTAAAAGAGATTGCAGAAACACTAAATACATCAAATGATACATATCATGTATTGCAAGCAGTACTAGAAAAATTGCTGAGTGTAACAGGTTTAACGACAGGATGGATATTTCTTGCGGATGAAGATGGTAGGTATACAAAATTAATTGATTATCAATTACCAGAGGCACTTACATATGAAAACAAACGTCCGATGTGTGAAGGGGAATGTTGGTGTTTACGTGGCTTTGTTGATGGAAAATTAGAACGAGCTGTTAATATTATTGAATGTAAAAGAATTAATAATGCAATTGAATATAATTGGGGAGATACAGAAGGAATTCTTCATCATGCTACGGTTCCTTTAAAGGCTGGAGGAGAAAAATTTGGTTTGTTAAATGTGGCAAGCCCAGGTAAAACACATTTTTCAGAAGAAGAATTAGTATTGCTTCAATCAGTTGCCTTCCAAATTGGAACGGCTTTAAAACGAGCAAAGTTATATGAAAATGAAAAGCGAAGAGCACATTATTATGTGAAATTAGAACGGTTCATTCAAGTTTTAAGAACGATTCATCAATTTAATATATTGCCTGAAAAAGTTGTAGATCAATTAGGTGAAGTGTTTCAGTGGAATCAAGTCGCATTCTTTATTAGGGAAGAGAAAGAATTATCCTTGCGGGCATCTTATTGCCAGGAAGAATTGCAAGAGGATATAAAAAAAGCAGCGAAAGAAGCATTAGAAAAAGGTGAACCTATTCTATTAAATCATCAAGTCAGTCATAAGGTAGCCTCTAATAGGACGGTTATTGCTACACCAATACAGATTCAAACTCACATATTTGGTGTTTTATGTGTTAGTTCAAATAATGGTGAATTTGATGTGAATACGATAGATGTACTTCAAGCAATTACAAATCATATTTCCTTCGTGATAGAAAATTTAAGGTTAAATGAGCAACGGCGTGAACTTGTACGAATGGAAGAAAGAAATCGGTTAGCAAGGGATTTACATGATTCCGTCTCACAAAAGCTATTTTCGTTAACCTTTATGACAAAAGGCGCTGAGGCAGTTTTAAAAGGTCAAAATGAAAAAGTGGATCGATCTTTGCATGATATGCGTGAACTAGCGCAAGGAGCTTTAAAAGAAATGAGGACGTTAATTTGGCAACTACGTCCAGCGGGTTTAGAGAAAGGGTTATTACCAGCTTTAAAGCAATATGGTGAAAGTTTGGGATTGAAAATTCGGGAACAAGTTACAGGTGTCCGTGATTTACCACGTGTAGTAGAGGAAGCGCTATGGAGAATTGGACAAGAAGCTTTAAATAATGTAAGTAAGCATGCGAATGTTAGAGAAGCGACGATTTATTTCAAAGTGACGGAGAAGAATGTATCATTAGAAATAGTAGATCAAGGAAACGGCTTTGTAGAAAAGGATATAAAAGAGAAGAAATCACTTGGCATGACTACGATGCGCGAAAGAGTAGAATTAATCGGTGGAACAATTAAAGTTGTAAGTGATAAAAAAAGAACAAGTGTAAAAGTAAACGTACCATTATGATGTGAAAATGAGGGAAGTTTGTGAAAATAAAAGTATTGTTAGTGGATGATCATACAGTCGTTTTAAAAGGATTAGCATTTTTCTTAAGTACACAGGAAGATATAGAGTTAGTTGGAGAAGCAAGTAATGGGAAAGAGGCACTAATAAAAGTAGGGGAGACGAATCCTGATGTTGTACTAATGGATTTATATATGCCCGAAATGGATGGTGTTGAGGCGACAGCATGTATTAAAAAAGAATATCCTGATGTGAAAGTAATTGTATTAACTAGCTTTTCTGATCAGGCGCATGTGTTACCAGCATTAAGGGCTGGAGCAAGCGGGTATATTTTAAAAGATGTAGAACCGGATCAGCTTGTTGAGGCTATTCGAAGTGCATATAAAGGTAATATTCAATTACATCCTGATATAGCAAATGCTCTTCTCTCTCAAACATTACCTGTAGAAGAAAAAGAAGAAGAGCCTTCTATTCAAGTGGATGTGCTAACAGCGAGAGAAAATGAAGTATTGCAGCTATTAGCGAAAGGGATGAGTAATAAAGAAATCGCTTCTGTTTTAGTTATTACAGAAAAAACGGTAAAAGCTCATGTAAGTAGTATTTTGAGTAAGTTGAATTTATCTGATCGTACGCAAGCGGCATTATATGCAGTGAAAAATGGAGTTGTATAAGACGAAAGTCGTAAGACCTAGTTCGCCTTTAGAAGGTGGACTTTTTTTATGGAAAAATACGTCTATGTGAGGACGAAATTGTCTTGATATAAAGATAAAATATGTTTGTAAGCAACAAAACAACAATTACAAGGGATACCTTTTTAAAAGCATATAACAACATAAGAGTGAGTAGTAGGAGGAAAAACAATGGCAACAGTTTTATTTGTAAAAGCAAACAACCGCCCAGCGGAACAAGCAGTTAGTGTGAAATTATACGAGGCATTTTTAGCGAACTATAAAGAAGCACATCCAAATGATACAGTAGTAGAACTTGATTTATATAAAGAAGAATTACCATATGTAGGCGTAGATATGATTAATGGTACATTCAAAGCAGGTAAAGGATTTGATTTAACTGAAGAGGAAGCAAAAGCAGTAGCAGTTGCTGATAAGTATTTAAATCAATTCCTAGAAGCTGATAAAGTCGTTTTCGGTTTCCCATTATGGAACTTAACGATTCCAGCAGTATTACACACATATATTGACTATTTAAACCGAGCTGGTAAAACATTTAAATATACGCCAGAAGGCCCAGTTGGTTTAATTGGTGATAAGAAGATTGCATTATTAAACGCGCGCGGCGGTGTATATTCTGAAGGTCCAGCAGCTGAAGTAGAAATGGCTGTTAAATATGTAGCAAGCATGATGGGCTTCTTCGGTGCAACAAACATGGAAACAGTAGTTATTGAAGGACATAATCAATTCCCAGATAAAGCAGAAGAAATCATTGCAGCTGGTCTTGAAGAAGCAGCTAAAGTAGCAAGTAAATTTTAATTGAAAATAAAATCGTCACTCAAAAAAGTAGCATTAACAGATAAACGTTAATGCTACTTTTTTATATTTTAAGTTCGTCAGCTAGTTTTTCTAACTGAATTCGATCTTGTATGTAATAGGTTCTTCCATCTTTCCTTAAGTAATTTTGTTGGCAAAATTGGTTTAATACATATAAAAGGTGACGGTAGCTAACATTTAAGTATTCCGAAACCTCGGTATGTTTTTCTATATAACTGTTATTTTGTTCTGTTAATAGAATAAACGCCGCTAATCGATTTTCGAACGGATAACTATTATTTTTAGCATAACTTTCTGTTCGGGTAATGGTTTTCTCACCGATAAATTTGCATAGTTTCTGTAGAAAGGTAGCATCTTGTAACAAAAGATGCTGACAATCTTTAAGAGGAAGCGCTAAGCATATACAATCTTCAATTACTTCCACCGTTTTCGTAATAGATTCTACGCCAATTAATCCTAATTCCCCAATGAACGAAGGTGCCTGAATAAAGTTAATCAAGGAGACCTTTCCGTTTTTGTGACTCATATATATTTTTGCTTTCCCAGCAATTAAGTAATAAAGATAAGGAACATCGACCCCTTCATTACATATCTTTTCTCTTTTCTGAAAGGAATGTAGTTCAGCATACGGTAAGATATCAAAAGAAAAAAGAGTATGGAAATTGTAAGTTTGTATGTAATGAGAGATTTCTTCGCTATTTCTGCTGACTTTCATGTTTTCACCTCATGTTTAGTATGAGATATCTCCTATTATTTTTACAAGAAAGAATGATACGATTTACGTAAATTTGTTTTTGTAGAAAAGAGAGTGTGAAGGGCTTATGAAAAAATATAAAACATTATTATTCGATGTAGATGATACATTGTTAGATTTTCAAAAGGCGGAAAAATCGGCATTACGTATGCTTTTTGAAGAGAAAGGGATGTTTCTAACTAGCGAAATTGAAGCGCAATATAAAAAAATTAATAAAAGTCTTTGGACTGCTTTTGAAGAAGGTGAAATAAGTCGTGATGAAGTTGTAAATACACGATTTTCAATTTTGTTTAAAGAATACGGGGAAGAAGTAGATGGGATATTATTCGAAAATAATTATCGCAGTTACTTAGAAGAAGGAAATCAGCTCATGGAAGGTGCTTTACAATTTATAAATCAAATTCAAAGTGAGTACGATTTATATATAGTGACAAACGGTATTTCTAAGACGCAAGATAAACGATTACGTAATGCAGGGTTACATGCCTTGTTTCAAGATATTTTCGTTTCTGAAGATACAGGTTATCAAAAGCCGATGAAAGAGTATTTTGATTATGTTTTTGAAAGGATCCCTAACTTTGTTCCTGAAGAAGGGCTCATTATTGGGGATTCGTTAAGCGCTGATATGAAAGGTGGATATGTAGCGGGAATTGATACTTGTTGGTTTAATCCAGAAAAGAAATTTAATAATAGCGGGATTGTGCCAACATATGAAGTGCAAAATTTTGAAGAGTTATACGCGTTATTGAAGCAACATGTGTAATGAGAATAAGCAGTGGAACTTTCGTCCCTACTGCCTATTTCTATTCGTTTATAGCTTCGTTATTTTTAGGAAGTGGAAATGCATTACCAATTGCTGCTGCCCCAAGCATCGGTAATAGTAAATTGAGCGGGAAAAACATGAGTAATAGTAATGTTATAGCAATTGGTTTTCTTAGTGCATAGCTTGAAATTGCTGTCGTGACGATGGCGACCGAAGCGATTGGATCTATTGGGGCAATGGACGCTATAGCATATCCGATACTTGACCCAGAAAATATAATTGGGAAAATATGTCCACCGCGCCAGCCTGTATTTAAACAAACAGCAGTAATACATAATTTTAAAACCCCTGAAAGAAGTAGTACCCAGAAGGATAAATGGCTCCATTCAACGACTAAATCTTTTAATTGATGTTCTCCGGAGAATAATGTGTATGGGAGAAAAGTTCCTGCAATCCCTAATAAAATGCCACCGATAATTCCAAGCGATAGTTTGTATTCTTTTAAGGGATGGATTAATTTCTCTAATGTGAACTCTAATTTGAAATAAAAGAATCCGACTATAGCACCAATACTAGCAAGTGGAAGAAATGCAATCCATTCATTAAGAGAAAGAGAACCTTCTCCGAAATTAACGATAAAGGATCCACGATTATCAAATTTACTAAGCAATAAATAAACGGAAAAACCAGCGAAAGTGGTAGCCAAATATACAATTGCTTTTTTTCCTTTAGAGAATTCGTTAATTTGCTCTCCCTCATTTTCACTTGGAGCTAAATAACCGAATAATGGCGCGTTAAAAATTACACTTAAAGTAGCACCAATCCCAACTTCTGTTAGTTCATTCATTCCTTTTAAGGCGAATGTAAAGCGATCCCCGACCCATGTACAAAGCCCACCGATAATGCCAACAAGTGCTGCTTCAGGACCTAAGCTAGCTCCAAATATTAAAACGATAATCGCAGTTAAAGTGGCTTTATGTACGAAACGGTATTCAATTCTACCTGTTTTTTTATATTCACTCATTACTTCCGGCATAAGGCGTGGACATGTACCGAAGTATTTTTGAGTTAAACCAACAAGAATACCACCGATAGTTGTTACACAAATGGTGTAATACGGGGGAGAAGAGAAGATAGTAGGTAAGTATCCCCAAATAAAGTGAATGCCGATATTTATTGTAACTAAAAATAACCAGACTGTTGCGCCGACTATAGAGCCTAATAGAATGCCGTATAGGGCGAGTATATAGTGCATGTCTTTCTGGTTTGTCATGTTATACCTCCGTTATGTAAGTTTTAATGTCAAAAGGATTAAATATGCTACTGTGAAATGAATATGTATAGTATCTTTTTGAGAGGGTGGCTTATTCAATATATTGAGGTCTCGTGAGAATCTGAAATGTATACAGTTAAACTACTTATTTAATTCTATATATTAATTGAGGGTTTTAAAAGGTCTTTTTCAAATGGATATGGAATATATTTCTTTTGTTATGTACATTAAATTCTTCGTAGTTAATTTAGAACATTCAGAAAAACCGATTGACATTAGGGAATTATTGCTATAAAATCAACGGTAATTGCATAGTCTTATCAAGAAAAGGTGGAGGGACAGGCCCGATGAAACCTTGGCAACAGCCGTATAACGGAATTGTGCCAAATCCTGCAGGTAATAAACCCTGAGAGATAAGAAAGAGCCTTTAGAGCGTGTTTTCAAACTGCTCCTTTCTTGTTTTCAGGAAAGGGGCAGTTTTTTATTTTGTATAAAAGAAAGGAGAATAAGAGATGGGAGAATCATGGGGGAAAGGAACAATTTGCGTGCAAGGTGGCTATACGCCAAAGAATGGTGAACCGCGTGTTTTACCGCTTTATCAAAGTACAACGTATAAATACGATACTTCGGATGATTTAGCAGCCTTATTTAATTTAGAGGCAGAAGGATATATATATACGCGTATTGGAAATCCTACTTTAGCTGCATTTGAGCAAAAGCTAGCAGATTTAGAGGGTGGCGTAGGAGCTGTTGCAACGGCTTCTGGGCAGGCTGCTATTATGCTTGCTGTTTTAAACATTTGTAGTAGCGGAGACCACTTGCTTTGTTCTTCCACAGTTTATGGCGGGACGTTTAATTTATTTGGAGTGAGTTTGCGTAAGCTTGGTATCGATGTTACATTCTTTAATCCGAATTTAACTGCTGATGAAATTGTGGCCCTTGCTAATGATAAGACGAAACTCGTTTATGCAGAATCGCTAGGAAATCCGGCGATGAACGTTTTAAATTTCAAAGAGTTTTCAGATGCAGCGAAAGAGTTGGAAGTACCGTTTATCGTGGATAATACATTAGCAACTCCTTATTTATGCCAAGCATTTGAGCACGGAGCAAATATTATCGTTCATTCTACGACGAAATATATTGATGGTCATGCAAGTTCGTTAGGTGGCATTGTTATTGACGGAGGGAACTTCGATTGGACAAACGGGAAATATCCTGAACTAGTTGAACCGGATCCAAGTTATCACGGCGTAAGTTACGTTCAAAATTTTGGTGCAGCAGCTTATATTGTGAAGGCACGTGTTCAATTATTAAGAGACTACGGAAACTGTATGAGCCCATTCAATGCATATATTAGCAATATCGGCTTAGAAACATTGCATTTACGAATGGAGCGTCATAGTGAAAATGCTCTTGCAGTTGCTAAGTGGCTCGCTGATCATGAACGTATTGAATGGGTGAATTATCCGGGATTAAATAGTAATGAAAATTACTCGTTAGCACAAAAGTATTTGAAAAAAGGTGCGAGTGGTGTTTTAACATTCGGCATTAAGGGAGGATTAGAAGCAGCAAAAGAATTTATCGCAAATGTAAAACTAGCAACTCTCGTAACGCACGTGGCTGATGCGCGAACTTGCGTTATACATCCCGCAAGTACAACACATAGACAATTAAGTGCTGAAGATCAGCGCTTAGCTGGCGTCACATCAGATTTAATTCGTCTATCAGTTGGTATAGAAGATGTTTCGGATATTATTGCAGATTTAGAAGCAGCGCTAGTCGGAGGCAAACAACATGCCGATCATAATTGATAAAGATTTGCCAGCTCGCAAAGTGTTGCAGGAGGAAAATATTTTTGTAATGACAAAAGAGCGAGCAGAAACACAAGATATCCGGGCATTGAAAATTGCTATATTAAACTTAATGCCTACAAAGCAAGAAACAGAAGCGCAATTA
This sequence comes from Bacillus cereus group sp. BcHK124, assembly GCF_027712065.1. Classification (NCBI taxonomy): domain Bacteria; kingdom Bacillati; phylum Bacillota; class Bacilli; order Caryophanales; family Bacillaceae; genus Bacillus; species Bacillus cereus group sp. BcHK124. The sequence goes on along the minus strand of NZ_JAQFPJ010000004.1, from coordinate 198,732 downwards.
CTTCGTTTAATTGGCAATACACCGTTGCAATTAGATGTACATTTACTTCATATGGAATCACACCTGTCCCGTAATGTCGCACAGGAACATTTAACGAGTTTCTATAAAACATTCCGTGATATTGAGAATGAGAAATTTGATGGACTCATTATTACAGGAGCACCAGTTGAAACCCTTTCTTTTGAAGAGGTAGATTATTGGGAAGAGCTTAAACGTATTATGGAGTATTCAAAAACGAATGTAACATCTACGCTTCATATTTGCTGGGGGGCACAGGCTGGTTTGTATCATCATTATGGTGTTCAAAAGTATCCTCTTAAGGAAAAAATGTTTGGTGTATTTGAACATGAAGTTCGTGAGCAACATGTGAAATTGTTACAAGGATTTGATGAATTATTTTTTGCCCCGCATTCTCGTCATACGGAAGTACGAGAGAGTGACATTAGAGAAGTGAAGGAGTTAACGTTATTAGCCAACTCTGAGGAAGCGGGCGTTCATCTTGTTATTGGGCAAGAAGGAAGACAAGTGTTTGCGCTCGGTCATAGTGAATATAGTTGTGATACGTTAAAGCAAGAATACGAGCGAGATCGTGACAAAGGGTTAAATATTGATGTGCCGAAAAATTATTTTAAGCATGATAATCCAAATGAGAAGCCGCTTGTAAGGTGGAGAAGCCATGGAAATCTATTATTCTCTAATTGGCTAAATTATTACGTGTATCAAGAAACCCCTTATGTATTATAAAAAAAGATTGTGTAACACGTGGCAACGTTTTCTCTGCAATGGTTAACTTATATTTTTCCGAATGTTCTAAAAATATTGTTTTTCAGATTTTTTACTCATATAATTTCATCTAAACACAATTTTTGAGGGGTGGACAGTATTATGAAAGAAATTCAAGTTGGCTTATTAGGTCTTGGGACAGTTGGTAGCGGTGTAGTTCGTATAATTACAGATCACCAAGAGCGACTGATACACCAAGTAGGTTGTCCTGTAAAAGTAACGAAAGTGCTAGTACAAAATATTGAAAAAGAGAGAGAAGTAGAGGTACCTTCTACTCTATTAACGCAAAATGCAAATGAAATTTTAGATAATCCAAATATTGATGTTGTCATCGAAGTGATGGGTGGCATTGATGACGCAAAATTGTATATTTTACAAGCTTTACAAAGCGGGAAGCATGTTGTGACTGCCAATAAAGATTTAATGGCGTTACATGGAGCGGAACTGTTAGCGGTAGCAAAAGATAATAAAGCAGATTTGTTTTATGAAGCAAGTGTAGCCGGAGGGATTCCGATTTTACGAAGTATCGTAGAGGGACTTTCTTCAGATCTTATTACGAAAGTAATGGGAATTGTAAATGGAACGACAAATTTTATTTTGACGAAAATGTCAGATGAAGGGAGAGCATATAACGACGTGTTAAAAGAAGCCCAGCAACTTGGATTTGCAGAAGCGGATCCAACATCAGATGTAGAAGGTTTAGATGCAGCAAGAAAAATGACAATTTTGGCTACCCTTGGTTTCTCTACAAATGTAGAGCTTGGAGATGTGAAGGTAAAAGGGATTACTTCTATTACAGAGGAAGATATCGAATACAGTAAGAGTTTAGGTTACACGATTAAACTAATCGGTCTTGCGAAGCGAGATGGTGAAAAATTAGAGGTTACAGTTGAACCGACTTTACTTCCAAATACACATCCTCTTGCGGCCGTGCAAAATGAATATAACGCTGTATATGTGTATGGTGAAGCAGTTGGAGAAACGATGTTTTATGGACCAGGTGCAGGAAGTTTACCGACAGCAACAGCTGTTGTTTCTGATTTAGTAGCTGTAATGCAAAATATTAGATTAGGGGTAACAGGAAATAGTGCTGTAGTCCCGCAATATCAAAAAGTATTAAAAGAGCCAGACGAAATTGTTGTGAAGAAATTTTTAAGACTTCATGTGAAAGATGAAATTGGTGTATTTGCAAAAATTACTTCGTTATTCTCTGAGCGTGGCGTTAGCTTTGAAAAAATTATTCAAATGCCACTTGAAGAGAAAGGAAAAGCTGAAATTGTCATTGTAACGCATCGTGCGTCTCTTGCTGATTATGATTATATTCTACATACGTTGCAAGGGTATGAAGAAATAGATTGTTTGAAAGCAAACTACCGAATTGAAGGAGATGCTAAGTAGTATCTCTACTAATAAAAAACCTATTAAGCAGCTTGCTTAATAGGTTTTTTTCTATTTAAAATTTGTGTACCAACTTGAATAAATGCTTGTATAATCCAGCCTGTTGTAAAGGATAAAATAATTGTTCCAAAATAGATAGGTCCATCTAATAAGAAGCTTAATGTTAAAAATAAGAATGCTAATGAAATTTCTGTCCTTCTAAATGTCCATTTCTTTTTCTCAGCAACTGTTAAAACGAAAGCTTCTTGAGGTGCTGCGCAAAGATTTGTAGAGACGTAAAGACCGATACCGGCTCCAACGAATAGATTTCCGCAAATAAGTGTTATATATTTTGGAAGAGAACGGATAGCGTCCATAATAGTCGTAATGGAACCAATCCAATCAACAAAAAGAGAAATAAGAACCATTGTTACAATTGTACCGATCGTAATTTGTTTTTTATTCCAAAAGAGTACGATAAGGGTAAAAGCAAAGTTAATCATGAAAATCCAAAAACCGATACTTATCCCAAAATTTTGATATAGTGCAATAAAGAAGGAATCATAAGGGCTAAGTCCAAAGGAAGTAATTGTCGTCATCATATTAATGCCGATGGCGAGAATAAGTAGACCGCTAATGAAAAATATATGTTCTAATTTGAGTCGAAACATAGTTGTATATCCTTTCAAAATATATTTGCTAGGAAAGGATATATTGTGGAAAGCTTACCAGGTCAAGGGAGAATTTTTATGAGAAGGGGAAAATGAGATGACGAATATAAGAAAGATTGCTGAACTTGCTAGGGTATCTGTTTCAACTGTTTCACGTGTACTAAATAATCATCCATATGTGAATGAACAGAAGCGAAAAGAAATTTTAGCAATTATAGAAGAATTAAACTATACGCAAAATGTGAATGCAATTCATTTAGTGAAAGGGAAAACGAATGTCATTGGCGTTTTATTACCGCATGTAAATGACCAATATTATAGTGCTATTATTGAGGGAATATCAAAGGAAACAGCAAAGAATAATTATAATATGATGCTTTGTCAGACGAATTATAGCGAGGAAAGAGAATTAGAAATTTTGAATATGTTAAAAATGAAAAAGCTTGATGGGGTTATTATATGTTCGCGGGCAAATAGTAAGGAAAAGCTCGAAGAATATACGAAATTTGGTCCTATTGTTATGTGTGAAGAAATAGACTCGAACTACATTTCGAGTGTGCATATTGATTATTATAAAGTGTTTTCGCGCGGGATGAAGAGCTTAATAGATGCGGGCCATACAAGTATTGGGTATTGCATTGGAAGAAGTAACAGTATTAATAGTCAAAGAAGAAAACAAGCATATGAAGATTCGCTTCAACAGATTGCTGTAACACCGATAGAGGCTTGGAAGTTTAAAGGCTGTTTTACGGTGGAAGATGGGCGTAATGTAATTAGGGAATTGGCCTCTATGTCAGTAAAACCAACAGCGTTTCTTGTATCTTGCAACCATATTGCAGCGGGGATGGTAACAGAAGCGAAAAAACAAGAAATTCGTATTCCAGAGGATATTACGATTATCGGTTGTGATGATCAAGATGTAGCAGACATTTTAGGCATTACGACGATTTCATATTGTAGTAAAAATGTTGGCGTGAAGGCATTTGAATTATTATATGAAAAGATTAATGATAAGCAAATCGATATAAAGCACGTAGAGTTATTGCCACAATTAGTACATAGGGAAACAACATAATAGATAAGGTTTGAAAATCGCTTTTCAAAATTGCGTTTGGTATAATTATGGACAATCTATGAGGGCTAAAAGGGGTTTTGATATGAGATCAAAAGTAGTTAAAGTAATTCTACTCATTACAATTGCATCTTTCTGTTTATTTGCATATGGCTTTGTTTCAGGTGTAAATGATGTATTAAATCCGAAAGCTTCAAATTTAATTAAAAAGACCGATGTAGTGACAAAGGAGAAAAAGAAAACGGGAACGTTACAAATCGTTAGTTTAGGTGATTCATTAACACGCGGTGTTGGTGATAAAGAAGGAATTGGCTATATTGGACGGATGAAAGAAGATTTACAAAAAGATTATAAGCAAAAGGTTGCCTTAACGAATTTAGCAGTTAGTGGTGCAAAAATGCCCGATTTATTAAAACAAATTGAAAGTAGTGGCGCTCAATATTCAATTAAACAAGCAGATGTAATCGTTTTAACGATTGGAGGAAATGATTTATTTCCAGGCTGGGAATCGCTTGGAAAGATAGATTTAGAAACATATCGTCCTGATACGGAAACATTCCAAAATGAAGCGAAGAAAATTATAGAAGAAATTCGTAAATTAAATGCAGATAGCCCTATTTTTTGGCTAGGTTTATATAATCCTTTTGAAGATGTAGAAGATTTAAAGGGGGCTTCAAACATTGTTGTAGACTGGAATGCATCTTTAGAAAAATTAGCGGTAAATAATAAAAATGTGTATATTACGCCGACATTTGATTTATTCCAAAACCGTGGGAAAGATTTATTATACTCCGATCATTTTCATCCGAATGAAGTAGGGTATACATATATGGCGGACCGATTAGTTCAAAATGTAGCAAGTAAATTAAAACTAGAACAAGGAGGGATAAAATGACGACGATACTTTCCGTACGAGACTTGAAGAAGGTAATTGGAAAGAAGACTCTTGTAGAGAATATTTCCTTTGATGTAAAGCAAGGAGAAGTGTTCGGGTTCTTAGGACCAAATGGTGCTGGAAAGACGACTACCATTCGAATGTTAGTCGGATTGATTAAGGCGACAGAAGGTACGATTTCTATCGGTGGTTATTCGATTAAGGAAAATTTTAGAGAAGCGATGCGTCAAATTGGGAGTATCGTTGAAAACCCAGAGTTGTATACATATTTAACGGGATGGGAAAATTTAAAGCAATTTGCTCGTATGTTAGGTGATATATCAGATGAACGTATTATTGAAATTGCTGAAATGGTTCATTTAGATGAAAGAATTCATGACAAGGTAAAAACGTACTCACTTGGTATGAAACAACGACTTGGAATTGCGCAGGCGCTCCTTGGGAATCCAAAATTGCTCATATTAGATGAGCCAACGAATGGTTTAGATCCAGCAGGGATTAGAGAACTTAGGGAATTTATACATAAGCTTGTAAAAGAAGAAAATATGAGCGTGTTTATTTCAAGTCATTTGCTAAGTGAAGTGCAAATGATATGCGATCGCGTTGCTATTATTCATAAAGGAAAGATGATAACAGTTGCCAAGGTTGAAGAATTAATTAAAACAGCAAGTGACCGCGTAGAATGGATTGTTACGCCGATTGGGAAGGCAAAAGATATGCTAGAAGATGCTGAGGAAGTAAGAGAAGTGAGTATAGAAGGTGATCGATTACTATGCCGCATGAATATCGCATCTATAAGTAATTGGAATAAACATTTTGTAGAAAACGGGATAGATGTACATAGTGTTAAGGAACTTGTATTTACGCTAGAAGATTTATTTATTGAACTCACAAGGGGTGAGCAGCATGCGTGAATTTGCGAATCTAGTTTTAAACGAATCGGAGAAGATTTATCGTAAGAAGCGTATTTTTGTTGTTATGCTTATTTTAGCAATCTTAATCCCGCTCTTCGTGTATGCGCAGTATCGTGAAATAGAAACAACACAAAAAAGGCTAGGTACAACGGATTGGAAAGTTTCGCTGCAGCAACAAATTGTTGATTCTCAAAACCGTTTGAACAATTCTAGGTTGCCAGAAGAATGGCGTGATTGGTTAAAGGTAAGAGTTGAGCAGCAACAATATTATTTAGATCATGATATTAACCCGATGGCACCGGGCGCACCAACTTTTGTAAGGGCGTTTATTGAGCAAGGAATTACATTATTTATTCCACTTCTCGTAATGATTGTCGCCATTGATATCGTTTCAGGAGAACGAAGTGATGGAACGATGAAGATGTTACTTACGCGGCCGATTCGGCGCTGGAAAATACTCCTTAGTAAATACGTAACGATGTTATTTTTCATTTCGCTCATACTGCTCCTTGTAGGTGTGTTTGCTTACGTATTATCAGGGCTTGTATTTGGATACTCGGGATGGAATTTACCTGTTTTAACTGGATTTGTTATTGATAAGGAAACGTTAAATACGAATTTTGTACATCTTATTCCGCAGTGGCAATACATCTTAATGGCGTATGGACTAGCCTGGTTTGTTGCTATCGTTGTCGGAACTATATCATTTATGGTCTCTGTTTTAATTCGTAATACACCAGCTGGTATGGGCGTTATGCTAGCTGCATTAATTGCAGGCGGTATTTTAAGCTCGTTCGCAACATCTTGGGAAGGTGCGAAATATATTTTTAGTGTGAATTTATCATTAACAGATTATCTATCAGGAAAACTACCTGCATTACAAGGTTTATCGATGGAGTTTTCTTTAATGAATTTAACGGTTTGGGCAGTTGTTTCCCTTATCATTTCATTTGTAGTATTTACAAAACAGGATATGGTGAATTAATTAGACGGGAAGTGAAAGCATGGAAAATGTTTTAAAAAATGATTGGGGGCCATTATTGGCACCAGAATTTGAGAAAGAATATTATCGTAAGCTAGCTGATTTTTTGAAAGAAGAGTACAGTACACATGTTGTTTACCCAAAGAAAGAAGATATTTTTAACGCTCTAGAGTATACAAGTTATGAAAATACAAAGGTCGTTATTTTAGGACAAGATCCATATCATGGACCGAATCAAGCGCATGGTTTAAGCTTTTCTGTGCAACCCGGTATTAAAACGCCACCGTCGTTGTTAAATATGTATAAAGAACTTCGAGATGAATATGGGTATGATATTCCAAATAACGGTTATTTAGTAAAGTGGGCAGAGCAAGGCGTTTTATTATTAAATACTGTATTAACAGTTCGACAAGGTGAAGCAAATTCTCATAAGGGAAAAGGATGGGAGCATTTCACAGATCGCGTAATTGAGCTATTAAATGAACGTGAAAAGCCAGTTATTTTCATATTGTGGGGACGCCATGCACAGGCGAAGAAAAAATTAATTACAAATACGAAGCACCACATTATCGAATCTGTACATCCAAGCCCACTATCAGCAAGACGTGGTTTCTTCGGAAGTAAGCCATACTCTAAAGTAAATACGATTTTAGCTAATATGGGCGAGAGGGAAATTGATTGGGAAATTCCAAATTTGTAAATAAAAAAGGTAGTTAACAGTCGTTAACTACCTTTTCATTATTGTTGCTCGTTCTTTAATTTTGCATCTAGTACAAACGTGCCAAATGGGATAACTGATGAAACGAATGCCCCAAGTGCCCATAAAATTGATTTACGGTGTACGATTGTTACTTGAATTACTGCGAAGATAAATAAAATAAATAAAACACCGTGAGCCATGCCTGTAATTTTAACAGCTGTTGCAAATCCTGCGAAATATTTTAATGGCATTGCTACAAATAATAGTAGTAGAAAAGAAATCCCCTCAATAAGTCCAATTGCTCTTAATCGTCCGATTGGTGTAGATAACATGTAAAATAGCCTCCCTTAACGTATGCTTGTTTATAGTAAATTTGTATTCTTTTTTAAAATAAAATAGTCTATTTTGTTTCATTATATACAAAAAGAAAGTTTACACTACGAGAATAGTGTAAAGTTCAAAATATAGTCACAAAAGCATGGTAATTTAAATAAAAACCTATTTGAAGTGTTTGACTTCAAATAGGTTTTATGAGTGGAAATATTAAACAAGTGCTTCTTTTTTTAGTACGAACTTCTCTACAACCTTTGCTACACCATCGTTCATATTTGTATCTGTTACATAGTTTGCAATTTCCTTAATATCATCAGGTGCATTGCCCATTGCAACACCAAGACCGGCGAATTCAATCATCGCCTGATCGTTATAGCTATCGCCCATTGCGATAACTTCTTCGCGCTTAATGCCAAGTTTTTGGATTAATTGGTTTAAGCTCGTTCCTTTTGTAACACCGGCTTCAGTAAATTCTAAGAAGAATGGTTTAGAACGCATAACGCTTAATTGTCCTTCTAGTTGTTTTTGTAATTTCTTTTCTACTTCAACAAGGCGTTCAGCTTCTTTATTCATTAATACTTTTACTACAGGCTCTTTAACAGCAGCTTTAAAGTCATCTACTACAACAATAGGCATCCCAGTAATATCGCCCTCGATTTCAGTGTAAGGATTATTTTCTTCTGTTACGATATCATCGCCAATATAAGTATGAATCCATACATCTTCAGTTTTACTAATTTCAAATAAGTTGTGAACGATTTCAGGAGAAAGCGTACTACTAAAGATTTCTTCGTTTGTTTTACAGTTAATAATTTTTGCGCCATTAAAAGATAGAATGAAACTGCCGTATTCTTCTAAACGAAGTTCTTTCGCTACATTGCGCATACCAAACGTTGGACGTCCGGAAGCAAGTACAACTTTTACACCTTGTTCTTGTGCAGTCATTAGAGCTTCTTTCGTACGAGGTGAAATAGTATGGTCGTCACGTAATAAAGTATCATCTAAATCTAAAACAATCATTTTATAAGTCATATTGAAAATTCCCTTCTTTATTTAAATCAAATATATGTTCATGGAGATGTAAGAAATAATAGTAAGACATCGAACCTCTTTAAAAAGAAGTAGATTCATTCTTCTGAGTGTTTTTCTCATCATATTAATTAATAATCATTGGGGATGGACAAAACCCCAATGATTAAATGTTTATTTTATCGTAACAACTCTAAAGGTAGAGTGCAATAATGGAAGTTTTCCAATTTACGATACTTGTTTTGTTGTCGAACGAGAAAATAGTATTTCTAGTAAGATTGCCATTACAGCCCCAAGAACGAGACCATTACTTAGGAATGAAGCTAGAAATGGTGGAAGCGTGGAATATGCTCCTGCTGGAACGAACATAACCCCAATTCCTGTGAAGATTGACAGACCTGCTACTTTAAATAATCGTTCTTTATCCTGTACCGTTTCGTATTCTCGAAAGGCGAGACCGATCATGCTTGCAAATACAGGATAAATGGCAGCATAACCAACTGCAACTGGGATTGCCGCAAAGAATGAAGTGATCTTTGGGAATATACTAACGACAATAATAAAGCTTGACCCTAATATAAATGGGAGGCGTTTATAAATATTAGTCGTTGCAATAAAACCTGCTGATCCAGAAATAGCGACAGGTCCGATAGCCGAAAACAGGCCGCCTAGTAATTGATTGATTCCTGTTATAATACCGGCCTGTTTAAAACGATCTGATGCAGCATTTTCTTCATATTTAGAGACAACCTTTTGTACAACGCGAATACTTGCTAACATATTTGTTAGAAGTAAGAGTGTAACGAAAATGACCGTAATTACCATGTTCCATTCAACACGAGGCATTCCGAAAACAAATAAGGATGGAAAACGGATTATATCTGTCACTGGTGTTATTGGATTGGATAATCCGAAGCATGCGAATAATATCCAGCCACAGACGATACTGAAAAGAACAGAATATTGTCCGATAATAGGTAGCTTCATGATGAAAAAGGATAGTAAAATAACAATGAGTGAAAGAATAAATACGTTAGGTTGTACTTCTGTATGCTTTCCATCAAGACCGAACATTCCTTTTAAGAAGGAACCACTAAGTTGTGCAACAAGAAGAAATAAGTACGTTCCAATGACTGTCGGTGTAAAATAGCGAACGAGTTTATCAATAAGTCCAAAAACGCTAAGAATAATACAAATGATACCGCTTAATAAGAAAGCATATTGAAGAACTTTAAGTGTCTCATTGTTTGATCCAAATAATACGACACCTAAACTTGCGTAAAGGGAGAAAATTCCCCACCAAAGGCCAGCAGGACCTTCTTGAATAGGAAGTTTATGCCCAAATATAGCTTGCAGTAGACCGGCAAAGCCAAGAACAAATAATGTTCTTTGTACGAATGCAATAGCTTCAGCGCCATCAAGACCATAACTAGTTGCGACGCTAATTGGTACAATAAGACTCCCAGCTAAAATAAATAGTGCCCATTGTAAGGCGGAAAGAAATGTTTTCATTATATCAACCTCTTTCATAGATTCCGTATCTAGTATATATGTATTTCATTTCCACTGGCAAAGATTGTAGATAGAGAAAAGAGTTGAAACATGATATGAATGCACGTAAGCAATTATGGATAGCAGTTATATGTATGACTTTTGTTGTAATTTTAGGAACGCTAGGATTTATGACGATTGAAGAGATTAGTTTGTTTCAAGCATTTTGGATGACGATGATTACTGTATTAACTGTTGGATACGGAGATGCCATTCCTGTAACACAGGCAGGAAAAGTTTTTGCGCTCCTTATCATACCGATTGGAGTCGGTATCGTTACGTATGCAATCGGTGTAGTGGCAGCTATGATTATTGAAGGGAATTTATTTCATGCAGTACGGAGGAAGAAGATGGATAAACAAATAGCACAGTTACAAAATCATATTATCGTATGTGGTTGCGGTAGAGTAGGGCTTCAAGTTGTACATGAATTGCAAGAAAAGAAAATTCCATTTGTCGTCGTGGATAAGGATGAAAGCATATTAGAGAAGGAAAAGCTTTTATATGTACATGGAGATGCAACAGAAGACCAAGTGTTACATCATGCTGGGATTTCAAAGGCAGCTGGTTTAGTTGCTATCGTAGCAAATGACGCTGAAAATGTATTTATTACGTTAACTGCAAGAGGATTAAACGATGCAATTAAAATTGTGGCAAGAGCAGAAAAACCAGAAACCGAAGACAAATTAAAGAGGGCTGGTGCAAATAAGGTGATTAATCCATCTAGTATGGCAGGGATTCATATTGCAAAAGGTATTGCGAATCCGCTAACAGTTCATTATATTGATACAGTACTGTATGGCGTGGAGCAGTCATTTGTAATTGAAGAAATTGCAGTCGGTGAGGGCTCTATTTTAGCTAATAAATCATTATTAGAGAGTGATGTTAGAAATCAATTTGATGTAACAATTTTAGCGATTTTGAGAAATGGGAATGTTATACATAATCCAACGGGGCAGGAAAAGTTGCAAGAACATGATATGATAATAGTATTTGGTTCAGTAGAGAAGCTGGGGCAATTTGAGAAAGAACTACAAAGTACGAGGTGATAAGGGATGCAAATATCAAGCGATAAGATTTTAAATAAAATGGCGAATGAAATTGCAAAGGCAAAAAGTAGTGAAGGACAAAAATCAAAAGAACATGTATTAGTTGTGCGTGCTTTATGTGATTTATTATTAGATGAGCAAGTTGAATCTTCTACGTATAGAGAGCCGCAAATTCAATCACAAATAATTGGATCACAACCAATCACGATGCAACCAATTGCACCGGTTTCTAATGAGCCAGTGTATATAAAAGAAAGTGATGCAAACGGTAATTCTTTATTTGATTTTTAGAGGATAAATCGTTTGGCTTATATGAAAAAATTGCTTATGATAAAAGTAAAAAAGGGGAATTAAGATGAAAATTTTCTTTTTACTAGGTTGTATTGCAGCGGGGCTATCTGTTGCGTTAGGGGCTTTTGGAGCACACGGTTTAGAAAATAAAGTTTCTGCAAAAATGTTAGAGGTTTGGAAAACAGGTGTTACATATCAAATGTTTCATGCAGGTGGACTATTTGTAGTTGCTTTATTGATGGATAAAATTCAATCATCACTTTTAACTACTGCTGGCTGGCTTATGGTAGCCGGGATTATTATGTTTTCAGGTAGTTTGTATGCATTAAGTACGACGGGTATTAAGTTCTTTGGTCCAATTACACCTCTTGGTGGTGTAGCGTTTATTGTGGCATGGATCTTAGTCGGAACTGCAGTTGTAAAAGGATTATAAAAACAAAAGCTGGCATATGCCAGCTTTTTTTATGGTCTTGGAGCATAAGTTGCTTGTTGACCAGGCAAATACGTAATTCTTTCTGGGAATTCTACATAATCTAAGTAAATCATTAGTAGTAAATAACGTTTCCCTGACTCTGGCTCACTAATTACAATATGATCACGACCAGCTGCTTCGATAATACCTGTATAGGATTGTGTACCGAGTGAACTGCCACGCTCATAAGTCATTACAACTGTGGCTTGCTTGCCCTTGTTCAAGCGAAGAATATTTTCAATATATGACTGTTCTAGAGGTAACATACCTTGAGAAACAGCATATTGAGCTTGCGCAGCTTGTTGTTGCATTGCTTGCTGTTGTTGCTGTTGCTGTGGAGTCATTTGTTGCGGTTGTACGTAAGTTCCAGATGGTTGATAGAAACCTGTTCCGTAATACGGGTTTTGTTGCTGTGCCATTCAAAAATCCCTCCTCATTTTTCATTCCTTAATATATGCTAGGGCAATCCCCAGCATTTGGCTGGAAGAAGCAGTGCTTTTTGAAGCGACCAGAGTTTTGCTGGTTATACCAAGTTGGTGGACATGCACCCTCAGGTCTAAAAAACCATAAGGCAAAGTTGGCAGGCCAAAAGCGCTGCCCTTGAATGGTCCGTCTTGCCAGAGCAATATCTTGTTCACGCGCACGCTGATAAAAATATCCTTTTTGCGTTGCTTCGAAACCGCCAGGGTTTTGATAAACCATTTGACGTAAATTACGAATATTTTTAAAGTCTAAACAATTCCCGCGGACACGATTTACTCCAACATTTCCAACCATTAACATTCCTTGTTGCCCTTCTCCTTCAGCTTCAGCACGCATCAATCTAGCTAATAATTTAACATCTTCTTCGTTATGCGCGATAACGCCCATTATGTGTCACCTCTCTTTTTGGAATACCTTTTGGAAAGAGGTTTATCTCTAGATGAAGTGTGTAACAATTACTAGTTCATACGTATGAGGAAAAAGAGTCAGATATGACAACCAAACGAAGTTTTACATTGGGAGTAGAAAATAAAAAAAGCTAGCGTGAGCCAGCTTTTTTATTAAAAAACTTTAGACCATAAGTTTGAGAAGAAATCACCGATAGAGCGCATTGTTAACACAAACCAATTTGCTTTTTCAACTTCTTCTGTCGTTTTTGCAGTAACTTTCATACTTTTACTACCGTCTAAGAAACCATATTTATCAGTTGATTCTAACGTAATGGAGCCTACTTTGGCATCCTTCTTAATAGGAGCAACTAAATGACCATCTTCAGCAAGTGATTTATCTGCTTCAGTTCCAACTTTATAAGGGTCTTTGCTACCTTTTTTTGCAATTACGGTTATTTCTTTTTCCGGTGCAACAGTTACTTGATCTTCTTTCCCTTGTACTACAGAGAGTGTATTGTTTTTATCGACCTTTAGTTTTTGTTTTTCGAAGTTATTAAACCCGTATTCGATTAACTCACGAGATTCTGTGAAGCGCTCGTCCATTGATTTTGTTTTAATAATAACTGAAATAAGACGTACATCACCACGTTTAGCAGTAATAGTAAATCCGTATCCAGCTGTATCAGAACTTCCAGTTTTTAAACCATCAGTACCTTCATAAGCGAAAGCAGCTCCTGGTAACATCCAGTTCCAGTTTTCCATACGAATTGGTTTCGGATGATTATCTGGGAAATTTCTAAATCTTTGTTTTGTATCCTCTAGCATTTCTGGATACTTTGTAATCATTGCTTTTGAAAGTATACCCATATCGCGAGCTGACATAGAGTTTTCTGCATTTGGATCAGTACCCTCAGGATGTTTTTCTTTTAAGTCAGCGTTATTTAAACCAGTAGCGTTTACAAATTTATATTTCTTTAACCCTAGTTTTTTTGCATGTTCATTTGCAAGATTTAAGAAGTTTTTCTCACTTCCTGCAAGAAGTTCTGCTAAGGCAATACTAGATCCGTTTGCAGAGAAGATAACGATAGAATGATATAGTTCTCTTACAGTATATTGACGTCCTTTTTCGAACGGCACGTTAGAGAATTCATTATTACGTGAAACTTCATAAGCGTAATCGGAAATGTTTACCTTTGTATCCCAAGTGATTTTTCCTTCTTTAATTGCTTCTAACACGGCATAAACAACAATTAATTTTGACATACTAGCGATAGCTAGTAATTCATCTGGATTTTGTTCATGCAGTATTTTTCCTGTATCTGCATCAAATAGAAGTGCAGCAGCTGCCTCAATGTGTATTTTTTCTTCTGCATGGGATGTTGTTACTCCTAAGGAAGAAATTGACAATAGAAACACTAGTAAAATAGACAAGATTTTCTTCATATACATTATCACCTTCGCATCGTTATTAGCATATAGCTCGTACCATTTTAGCATAAATTTGGATATAGAAAGGTTACAATTTTGTAAGGTATTTAAAAGGAATTTGTCGATTTTTGTTCAAATTTGCGGAAAAAAGAACTTTTTTGAGGAGAAATATAGAGAGGAATAAAAAAAGGAACGAATTTCGTTCCTTTTTCACGATTTACCCCGCATTAACGGGCAGTAAGATCCCCACCTCAAAATTAAGCGAAAGCAAGGAGGTTAGGTGGGCGATCAACTGCCCGTAAAAGCCCGATTGGTTCAACTAATAATCAGTGGGGATGAACAAAATCCCCACTGATTAAAGTTTCACTTTATATGTGTAAAAATTTCTCTACCTTTTCGTCTGGTAAAATGTTTCCGACGAAAAATGTTCCGAATTCACCATAACGAGCACTTACTTCATCGAAGCGCATTTCATATATAAGCTTTTTAAATTGAAGAACATCGTCAGCGAATAATGTTACGCCCCACTCAAAATCGTCGAATCCAACAGATCCTGAAATAACTTGGCGTACTTTACCTGCATACTGGCGACCAATTTTACTATGACTGTACATCATTTTCTTACGTTCCTCCATCGGAAGCATGTACCAGTTGTCATCACCTTGGCGACGCTTGTCCATTGGATAGAAGCAAATATGATTTGCTTTCGGTAACTCAGGATATAAGCGAGCTAAGATTTGTGGATTTTGGTATGGATCTTCATCAGCTGGAAGGTAGTTGCTTAGTTCAACAACAGATACGTAAGAGTATGCAGGAACCATATATTCAGCTAAAGTTGTTTTATTCAATTCTGTCTCAATTTCATTTAACTCTTCCATTGTTGGACGTAAAATCATAAGCATAATATCAGCTTTTTGGCCAACAACTGTATACATTGCGTGACTGCCCTTTTTTGCAGCAGCTACGTCGTTCCATTTTTCAACGACATTTAAAAATTCAGACACAGCTTGTCCGCGTTCGTCGCTAGATAATGTTTTCCATGCAGCCCAATCAATAGAACGTAAATCATGTAAACAATACCAGCCATCTAACGTTGTTGTTGCTTCACTCATTCTATTCACCTCAGTTAATGATAGTTTTACACGTTAACTATAGCATATATAGTTTTAAAATCATCTATATAAAACCTTGGCGCATAAAATTGTCACATTTAAGTGTTTAAGCAAGGTGAATTTAACGGCTGAATTTTATGAAAATATAATCATTTTTATTTTATCTATTTTTTGGGAGCTATAAGTTTAAAATATAGAGGAAAAGAAGTATTCTTAAAGATAGAGTTTTTTAACATATGTAGGAGGGTTTATTCGTGAGCAACTTATTTACAACAGTAAAAGAAAAAGTTCAAGGAAAAGGCATTTCTATCGTACTTCCTGAAGGAACTGATGAAAGAATTTTAGGCGCTGCAGAGCGTTTAGCAAAAGAAGAGTTAGTAAAACCAATCTTAGTTGGTAATAAAGAAGAAATTAGCGCAAAAGCTGCTAGCATGAATTTAACATTAGCAGGCGTTGATATTTACGATCCAGCTACATACGAAGAAATGGATGCAATGGTAGCATCTTTCGTTGAACGCCGTAAAGGTAAAGCAACTGAAGAAGACGCTCGCAAAATCCTTAAAGACGAAAATTACTTCGGTACAATGCTTGTATACATGGGCAAAGCACACGGTTTAGTAAGTGGTGCAGCTCACTCTACAGCTGATACAGTTCGTCCAGCACTTCAAATCATTAAAACAAAACCAGGCGTTACAAAAACTTCTGGCGTATTCATCATGGTACGTGAAGAAGAGAAATATGTATTCGCTGATTGCGCAATTAACATTGCACCAAATAGCCAAGATTTAGCTGAAATTGGTATCGAAAGTGCGAAAACTGCTGAACTATTCGGCATTGATCCACGCGTTGCTATGTTAAGCTTCTCTACAAAAGGTTCTGCGAAATCTCCAGAAACAGAAAAAGTTGTAGAAGCAACTCGCATTGCAAAAGAAATGGCTCCAGAATTAGCTCTAGATGGAGAATTCCAATTCGATGCTGCATTCGTACCATCTGTAGCTGAGAAAAAAGCTCCAGGTTCTACAATTAAAGGTGATGCTAACGTATTCGTATTCCCAGGCTTAGAAGCTGGTAATATCGGCTACAAAATCGCTCAACGTTTAGGTAACTTCGAAGCAGTAGGACCAATCTTACAAGGTTTAAACATGCCTGTAAACGACCTATCTCGTGGATGTAACGAAGAAGAAGTGTACAAGTTAGCTTTAATTACAGCAGCTCAAGCACTTTAATTCTATAACGAATTGAAATAAAGACCGTCGCTAAAATAGCGACGGTCTTTATTTTTCTAAGCCAAGTGCTTTATTGTTACGATCAATAATACGTTGTAAATTCGTCTCATATAAAGGTATTTCATCTATTGTTAATTGAGATGGTGTTAACTTTGGAGCGAATTGTTGCAGTGTTTTTAAAAGGCGCATCATTAAATCTTGCACTGTAATGGTTTCGCCAAGTAATTCTGAAAGTGAAGCCATCGTACTCGGTACAATTTCAGGATAAGTAAAGCGTGTTTCTTCTCCTTGAATGGCTAGGTTGTAAAAATCACGAACGAGTGCGGCACGTTCAGAGCCACTTCCTGTAGCACAGAGATAAATTTGGACAGCGACACCACCGCGAATACGGCGCTGTGAAATACCAGCAAATTTTTGATCGCGAATACTTAAATCGTAGCTACCAGGGCAGTAAGAACCAACGATTTCTTTTGCCTCAATTGTAACATCGTAATCCTTTAACATTTCCTGAATTAAATGCCACATTGTATCGTATCCAAGATCAATATCGATACCTTTTTCCGTCTCTTGGAATAAAAGTGATACGTTTAACACACCTTCATCAAGTACGACTGCAAGCCCGCCAGAATTACGAACGATAACATTGAAGTTGTTTTCTTTTAAAAAGGTAATACCTTGTTCCAAGTGTGGTAGGCGTGAATCTTGAATGCCAAGAACAATTGTATTGTGATGAACCCAAGAGCGCATTGTTGCAGCTGATTGGCTATTTCCTATACTTGTGCATAATGTGTCGTCCATTGCGAATGACTGCAATGCATGGAATGTTGGTCCCAAACTAGACTGATCTACAATACGCCACTCTGGCTGAGATAAAATGGAACGGGAATTGCTCATATAACTAACCCCTTATCTTTAAAATGACAATCTCTATTATAGCAAAAAATGAAGAATGGAGTTTCCTCACATATAAAGGGAAAGTTTAAAGGTGAAATAATAAAAAGGATGCATTATATGCATCCTTTTTATTCTGCAATTTTTTCTAAATTACCGTTTCGGTCCATTCGGAAAGATGTTTGAGAACGTTCTTCTTCATCCATGACTGCCAACTTACGAGCACGGTTCATAATATTCATGAGTGTTTCGTAATCTTCTTGTACAGTATGAGATTGTTTTTCTAATTTTTCCAATTTCTTTTCTAGTTCTTCATTTCGAAGGATTTGTGATTTAATTTCTTGTTTCAATCTCGTATTCTCGTTTTCAAGAGCTGTCACTTTTATATTTGAAGATCCGACTGTTTGTAAAAAATAAATAACATCTTGCATTGTCATAGAGCCCTTTGTAGCAGGAACGGTAGTTTCTTGATATGGAGTAGCTTCTTTATATTGTACAATTGATTCCTCTTGTACGAACTCTTCATAATTAGTTATCGAATCTGAAGCTGGTGGTGTATAAAGTAAACGTTTTTTCGCTTGTTCACCACTTGCAGCACGCATTTTATCTTTACGATGTTTTTTTGCTAGTTGAAGAGCTTGTTCATAGCTATAGCGAACAACAGCATTCCAACGGAAACCACAGGCAGCCGATGTACGATTTAATCTGTCTCCTACTTCTTCAAATGCATTTAATTGGGTACTTCCTTCTCGAACGTGACGAAGTACAGTTTCAGCAAGTAATAAATCATCCTCATCTGTCCAAGCATCTTGTCTTACTTTCATAGATTCAACTCCCTTTCTTTTTATGAACTTCCTATTTTTATAATGGGCAAAAAAATGAGCTTTTATACAAAGCTTTTAAAAATATGGTAGATTTCGATGAGAGGTATAAAGTGAAACTTTAATCAGTGGGGAGGTTCTTCATCCCCCACCTAACTTCTTTGCTTTCGCTGAATTTTGAGGTGGGGATCTTACTGCCCATTAAAGCGGGATAAATTTTGCCAAGAATGATGGAAGCTGCTGTAGGAAAACATATAAATATGTAGCATTATATGAGGAAAGAGCGTCGAAAGGAAACTTGCAACGAGCTTCAAAGAGCGGTAAAATACCATTTAGTGTTTATTTTTAAATGTACTTGAGAAAAGTTTAAAATAGAGGAAGTGTTATATAATGGGAAACGAATTTCGTGTGTGTGATGATTGTCAGGCAACGAACGTTAAAACGTTGATTCCAAAGCTAAAAAAAGTAGATTCATGTGCAACGATTGAAGTTGGATGTCAGTCTTACTGTGGCCCTGGCCGTAAAAAATCATTCGCATTTGTAAATAATCGTCCAGTTGCAGCGCCAACAGAAGATGAATTAATTGTAAAAATTGAAGCGAAGTTAAATAAGTAAGGAAAAGAAGAGTGAACAGATTACTCTTCTTTTTTTATGCCCATAAGAGGAAGAATCTATTCTGAGAAAGCTTAACTGGTGATGATAATAGTTCATGACAGATAGGCATTATCCATTTATTAAGGTCTCGACCTATATGAATTTGTATTTCAAAATAATGGTTGACAGTCTTTTGAAGCGATAGGTAGAATAGAAGGTGTCTGATTCTGAGAATCATTATCAGGAAAGGGCCGATTCATTTAATTTTTTTATTGCTATTTGAGAATAAATTTCATTTCATTAAATTAAACATACGTTGTTGGTTAGGATGGTTGAGGGATGGAAGCGAGCGCAAGGAGTATAGAACAGCAAGATGTGAATGTTAAAGAGATTAAGAGCAGGCCGCTCATTGCTTCTATTATTTTAGTAGCAGGTACAATTTTGTTAGCTTTAAGCATGGCATTGTCTATTTCGTTTGGTGCTGCAGATATTAGTTTAAAGACTGTATGGCAAGCTGTATTTCAGTTTGACGGTTCTATTACGCATCATAATGTAATTCAAGAACTTCGCATGCCTAGAGCAATAGGGGGCGTAGTAGCAGGTGCCTTTTTAGCGGTATCAGGAGCAATTATGCAAGGTATGACGCGAAATCCACTTGCATCACCATCGTTAATGGGGATTACAGATGGAGCTGTATTTGGAATTGCAATTATGTATGCATTCTTCCCTAATTCACCTTATTTAATGTTCGTTATCGCATCTTTTATTGGTGCTGCGTTTGGAGCGAGTATTGTATATGGAATTGGATCTTCTTCGCCAGGTGGATTAACGCCTGTGAAATTAGCTTTAGCGGGTGCCGCGATTAGTGCTTTATTAGGGGCCATTTCATCTGGAATTGCGCTATATTTCAATCTTGCCCAAGAGGTGAGTATGTGGAATGCGGGCGGAGTTGCTGGAGTGAAATGGGAAAGTATTAATATGTTAGTACCGATTGGCCTAGTTTGTCTCTTCATTGCAATTATGATGTCGAGGTATATTACAATTTTAAGCTTCGGTGAAGAAATTGCGATTGGACTTGGTCAAAATACGACATTAATTAAATTTATCGGGACAGTACTTGTTCTTGTGTTAACAGGTTCGGCAGTTTCTATGGCAGGATCGGTTGGATTTGTTGGTCTTGTCATCCCACATATGACTCGTTTCCTTGTAGGCTCAGACTATAGATGGGTTATTCCATGTTCTGCGGTCTTAGGCGGGCTGTTAATTGAATGTGCAGATATGTTATCTCGCGTTATTAATCCGCCGTTTGAAACGCCAATTGGAGCAATTACAGCGCTAATTGGGGTTCCATTCTTCCTCTACTTAGCACGTAACGAAGGGAGAGGAAAAATGTGAGGACAAGTGTCTTAACAAAAAAGAACGTTTCGGTTTTAACAATTTTAGTAGGATTAATCGTTACTGTATTTTTAGTGAGTTTAAATACAGGGACATTTAAAATACCCCCAATGGACGTATTAAAGTCATTGGTTGGACTGGGGGCTGAAGATCAGTCTGTTATTTTATTTGAATTCCGTATGCCACGTATGGTCATTGCTATACTAGTTGGATCTGCTTTAGCGATGTCAGGTGCGATTTTGCAAGGGTTATCACGAAATCCACTTGCTGATCCAGGTATTATCGGTATTAACGCTGGAGCGGGATTAACAGTTGTTATCTTTGTCTACTTTTTCTTCGGGAAAGTAGGAACTGGTACATTTTTATCTGTATTCATTCTTCCGTTCTTCGCACTAGTTGGAGCGATATTAGCAGCTGTTATTATTTATTTATTAGCATGGAAAGACGGCGTTTCATCAACGAGATTAATACTTGTCGGTATCGCTGTTGCAGCCGGGTTTGGTGCTGTTAGTTTAATTTTTTCTATGAAGATGACATCTAACGATTTCCGTTTTGCTACGATTTGGTTAGCAGGAAGTCTATGGGGCACAGATTGGAAGTTTGTACTAAGTGTACTTCCATGGATGGTTATTTTCTTGCCACTTGCTATTAGTAAGGCTCACATATTAAACGTAATGAACCTAGGCGACTCCACAGCAGTTGGCCTTGGTGTAAATGTAGAAAAAGAAAGACGTAAATTATTATTTATTGCAGTTTGTTTAGCTGGTGCATCTGTTGCTGTTGCCGGAGGAATTGGTTTTATCGGTTTAATGGCTCCGCATTTAGCGAGGCGCCTTGTTGGTGGTAAACATCAAATTATGCTGCCTACGGCTGCACTAATAGGGACGTTTTTACTTTTATTCGCAGACGTAATTTCAAGAAGTGTGTTAACAACTTCAGAAATACCGGTCGGTCTTGTTATTTCTGTAATTGGTGCACCGTATTTTATATACTTACTTATGAGGACAAAATAAAGGGAGGCTTTTTGTATGGCAACTTTAGCGGTTGATGCGGTATCTGTTGGCTATAATGAAGGGTTAATTATTGATGGATTAACAGTTGAAATTCCGGAAGGGAAAATTACAACAATTATTGGACCAAATGGTTGTGGGAAGTCCACATTATTAAAAACGGCTTCTCGTATTTTGAAGGCGAAAAAAGGTACTGTTTATCTTGACGGAAAAGCAATCGAGAAACAACCAACGAAAGAAATCGCAAAGAAAATGGCAATTTTACCACAGACTGCAGAAGTGCCAACTGGCCTTACTGTATTTGAACTCGTTTCATATGGGCGCTTTCCTCATCAAAAAGGATTTGGAACGTTGAAAGAAGAGGATTATCGCTACATTCATTGGGCACTTGAAGTGACGGGAATGACAGAATTCGCAAATCGTCCAGCAGAGGCGTTATCAGGTGGGCAACGCCAACGCGTATGGATTGCGATGGCTCTTGCACAAGGGACAGAATTACTTGTATTAGATGAACCGACAACGTACTTAGATATGGCTCATCAATTAGAAGTATTAAACTTATTGAAAAAGTTAAACGAAGAAGAAGGTAGAACGATTGTTATGGTTATCCATGACTTAAACCATGCTTCTCGTTTCTCAGATCATATGATTGCATTAAAAGCTGGTAAGTTAATGAAACAAGGAACGCCAGACGAAGTGATGACGAGTGAAACACTTCGCAGTGTATTTGAGATTGAAGCTCAAATCGTTCCATGTCCAGTAAACTGTAAACCAATTTGTTTAACATATGATTTAGCGATGATTAGTAATCAATTGCGTAAAAAAGCATAAGTAGAATCCCCCTCGTAAAGAGGGGGGCTTCTAATGGATGTTGAGCTTCTTATTAGTAAATAGGAAGTTGAACACCCGTTAGAACGGGGCATAAACAACAATTAATAAATATATATTGATTAATTGTTAACCTTGTTTCTTATAGTTCACTGTAACTTATAAGAGAAATACAGCTAGAAGGAGTGGAAACATGAAGAATTTTAAAATGGCGTTATTAGCAATGGTACTAGTCGTTACTTCTGTACTATTTGCAGCTTGTTCTAACAAAGAAGAGAAAAAAGCAGATGCGAAAGATGCGAAGACTGAAGAGCGCACTGTACAACATGCAAAAGGGGAAATTAAAATTCCTGCAAATCCAAAGAAAATTGCTGACCTTAGTGGTTCAACAGAAGAATTGTTAATATTTGGTATGAAACCGATTATTACTGCTAATACATCTCAAGAAAAAATTGATGCACATATTGCAAATAAATTAAAAGACGTTAAACCGGTTGGCTCTGCTTGGGGCGATAAAATTAATATCGAAGCAGTAGCTGCTGCAAAACCAGACTTAATTCTTGTAAACGATCGTCAAGAAAAGATTTATGATCAATTATCTAAAATTGCACCAACAGTTATGTTAAAAACTCCATTAGACCAATGGCGTCCAAAATTCGAAGAAGTAGGCCAAATCTTCGGTAAAGAGAAAGAAACAAAAGAATGGTTCAAACAGTATGATGAAAAAGCAAGCAAATTACATGATAAAATCGTTGCGAAAACTGGCGATGCTAAATTCATGAAAATGGCTGCATATCCAAACGCTTTCCGCGTATATGGTGACTACGGTTACGGTAGCGTAATCTTTAAAGATTTAAAATTACCAGCGGTTAAAGGTACACCAACTGATAAAGCGTTAGTACAAGTACAAAAAGAAGCTTTAATTGATTACAACCCAGATTACTTATTCGTATTTACGACTGGTGACGGTTCTCAGCGTCTAAAAGAATTCCAAGAAGAATCAATTTGGAAAAATATGAACGCTGTTAAAAATAACCACGTATTTACAATTAAAAACGAAGACTTAAACAAAGGTTACTTCCCGCTAGGTAAAGAAATGATTTTAGATGAAGTTGCTGAGTTCGTTTTAGGGAAATAATGTGTAAAAAAAATCACTTTTACTCCGGTAAAAGTGGTTTTTTTCTTTATATAAGGGCAATTAATATAGTCTTTCATTTCTTTCTGTTTCCTATTTCGTTTATAATATATAGTAAGAATGCAGTAAAGAAAGGGGGATGTCGGAAAGTGGTATATTTAAACGACAAACTCAGCGAAACAAAAGTGTTTAAAGACCCGGTACATAAATATGTGCACGTGCGCGATCGTGTTATTTGGGATTTAATCGGAACGAAAGAATTTCAACGCTTGCGCCGTATTAAGCAGCTTGGAACGACATTTTTTACATTTCACGGTGCAGAGCATAGTCGCTTTACTCATTCGTTAGGTGTATATGAAATTATTCGTCGTATGATTGATGATGTGTTTGATGGCAGACCGAATTGGAATGCTGAAGATAGATTGTTATGTTTATGTGCGGCATTGCTTCATGATGTCGGTCACGGTCCATTTTCTCATTCGTTTGAAAAAGTATTTTCATTAGACCATGAGAAATTTACGCAAAAGATTATCGTTGGAGATACGGAAATTAATCGTGTATTAAGTCGTGTGGATAAAGATTTCCCACAAAAGGTAGCCGATGTAATTGCGAAAACATCTAATAATAAATTAGCGATTAGCATGATTTCTAGTCAAATTGATGCAGATCGCATGGACTATTTATTAAGGGATGCGTACTTTACTGGCGTAAAATATGGAAACTTTGATATGGAACGTATACTGCGTGTTATGCGTCCGTACGGGAATCAAGTAGTTATTAAAAATAGTGGTATGCATGCTGTTGAGCATTATATTATGAGTCGTTATCAAATGTATTGGCAAGTATATTTCCATCCGGTAACGCGCAGTGCTGAAGTTATTTTAACGAAGATTTTACACCGTGCAAAATCATTGCATGAGAAGTATTATACATTTAAAAATCACCCTGTTCATTTCTATTCTTTATTTGAAGAAGAAGTGACAGTAGAGGATTATTTAAAGTTAGACGAGAACGTTATGTATTATTACTTCCAAGTATGGCAGGACGAAGAAGATCCAATTTTAAGCGATCTATGCCGTCGTTTTATGAATCGAAACCTATTTAAATATGTAGAGTTTACAGATAAGCACGGTTTAGATAATTGGATGGAATTAAGTAGCTTATTTAAAAAGATTGGACTCGATCCAGAATACTATTTAGTAGTTGATTCAACATCAGACTTACCGTACGACTTTTACCGTGCTGGTGAAGAAGAAGAACGCCTGCCAATCTTACTTCTTATGCCAAATGGAGAGCTTAGAGAGCTTTCACGTGAATCGGATATTGTTGAGGCGATTACTGGTAAGAAGAGAAGGGATCAAAAGCTATTCTATCCGCATGATTTAATCTATGAAGATGGAAGAAAAGGAAAATATAAAGAGAGAATCATCGAGTTACTAGAAGGAAAAAAATAAGAAGCAGCTAATGGCTGCTTCTTATGAAAAAACTTGAAATTATTTGTCGCTTAAGCGTTTTCCGCCAACTGCATAATGGTTTTTAGACATTTCTTCGATGAAAACAACGATGTTTTCTTCAGGAGCACCAGTTGTTTCGCTTACTGCTGCTGTTACTTTCTCAGCAAGAGCTTTCTTTTGTTCCTCTGTGCGTCCTTCTAACATTTTCACTGTTACGTATGGCATATATAATCGCTCCTTTTATGTAAGTTACAATCTTATTATAGCGGATTATGGGGAAGAACAATCGAAAAAACAAATAATTTCTTTTTTTGACATATGGAAGAGGAGATGAAGCATGGATCAGTTATTTAGATACCCGTTGCACCAAATTCCTTTGGTAGCAATGGCCATTATTATCGCATTATCAGTGCATGAATTTGCGCATGCATATGTAGCATATAAATTTGGGGACGATACAGCAAAGAGACAAGGGCGTTTAACGTTATCACCGATGGCTCATTTAGACCCTATAGGTTTAATTGCAGTATTAATTCTTGGATTTGGTTGGGCAAGACCGGTTCCTGTTAACCCATATAACTTTAAAAGACCGCGTCTTGCAGGTATATTAGTTTCAATTGCAGGGCCGATTAGTAACTTAATTTTAAGCGCAATCGGTTTAATTATTTGGTATAGCTTATTAACATTTGGTGTATTATACTCAATTCCATCTGCAGTAGCAGATACGTTAGCTCAATTTTTCCAGATTTTTATTATGCTGAATATCGTTTTACTTGTATTTAACTTATTACCGATCCCGCCACTTGATGGGTATCGCGTAGTGGAAGATTTAGCACCAGCAAATATTCGCGCGAAAATGACACAGTATGAAAAATACGGGGCAATTGCGTTATTAATTCTCGTTATTACACCTCTTAGTAATTACACAATTCAACCTATTTTCCAGGTAGTTATTCCGCATGTATTTGTATTTTTAGATAGCATCATTGCGCCTATTTTTGGCCTTGTATAAATTTTAAGTGAGGAGGAATTTACATATGACAGAGAAAAAGAAAAAAATCGGTTTTAATATCGTGAAAAATGATTCAACGGATGGACATGGTGGTTTTGGCGTTGGGGCATTAAGCCTAGAAAACATTTCACCCGTATTTGTTGATGTACTAGAGAAAACAGCATTTGTTGATATTGGTGCGATGCATGCGCGTAGTACAGTAGAAAAAGGTATTAAGTTTTTAACAAATAAAGATGAAGTTCCAAACGGAAAACCATACTGGCTTGTGTGGGTAACGATTGAAAGAACAGCAACAGGTGCGTATTATGCAGGTGTAACAGCTTGTGAAATGACAGTTGACCGTGAAATTCGCCGCGGATATAAGTCACTTCCAGAGCACGTAAACAAAATGGATAAATCATTGAAGCGTCACATTATGGTTGACCATATGGACGAATCATCTAAAAAAGTACTTGGTACATTCTTAAAAGAACATAATGAAGCGATTTGGAACGAATCTAGCGAAGAATTGCGCCGTGCTTTATTAAGTGAATAAAAGAAAAGGATGTCTCACTAGTCAACAATCGACTAGTGAGACATCCTTTTTATTTTGACTTGTTGTATGAAAATATATCAACGATTCGACTAGGAGGCTATTCCACGTTCAGTGAAATAGCCTGATATTCTACCAAGGAAGATATTTTTTCCACCAACTTGTTTTTTTCTTTTCTTCAGTTGTCTTTTCAAATTCCTCTTTATCATCAACGTGATCCATACAATATTCAGTTGGTTCTGTACCTTTTGCAAAATACATTTTCACTGAAATTGGGCAATTTTTTGTAGCAATTTTCCCGTTTTCAGGGTTAATATCGACTGCAACGACGTCACTTGGTTGTTTAAACTCTTTTTTAGGTTGTCCATCTAAGCCTTTCTCCATCGTATCAGTCCATATTCTTTTCGCATAGCCTTGTTCTGCTACGTTTGAAATTGATTTAGGTTGATCATATCCAACCCATACGCCAGTTACGAGTTGCGGGGTAAACCCAATCATCCAACTATCTGTTTCAGTAGATCCAGATTTTCCAGCATATGTTCTTGATAGTTTAGATAACATCGATTGACCAGTTACAGCAGCATAACTGCTTAGTTTTTTATTAAACATGCCTGTCATCATTTCTTCCATCACAAATGCTTTGCTCTTATCAAGAACTTGTTTACTCTCCAAATGAGCATCGTATAAAATATTTCCTTCATGATCCATAATGCGGCGAATGAAAATAGGTTTTACTTCTTTTCCCCCGTTTGCGAACATGCTATAAGCGTTAACCATTTCAATTGGTTTTACAGGAGATGTACCGAGCGCAAGGGAAGGGACGTCTTTTAATGCACTCTTAATGCCGAATTGCTTCGCCGTTTTTGTAAGAATGTCTTCGCCTAAAAATAAATTGGTTTTCACGGCATAGACGTTATCAGAGACCGCAAGAGCTTGCGCCATTGTTACAAAATCGTCTGCATAATAGTCTTTATAGTTTTTCGGTTTATACTTTGAAATACCGTCACCTAAAGTGAACACAGTGTATTCACTTTTTAAGCGCGTAGCAGGGGTGAATCCTCGTTCTAATGCCGCATAATATAGAAACGGCTTAAATGTAGATCCAGGCTGGCGAGCGGCCTGTGTAGCCCTGTTAAATTGACTTGTATTATAATCAGTTCCACCAACAAGGGCAGCTACTTCACCTGTTTTTGGATTCATAGAGACGAGCGCAGTTTGTATGTTTGTCGTGTCAGGTATGTGGTCTTTTACAGCTTGCTCTGCAACCGATTGTAATTTTGGGTCTAGCGTTGTATAAATACGCAAGCCGCCTTTTTGTAAGGCTTGCTCATCTAATCCGATATCACGAAGAAGAGAAGCTTGTACAGCATCTTGGAAATAAGGCGCAACCTCTGCGACTTTTTTCGTATCTAATGAAGCGAAAGTTAGTGACTCTTTCTTTGCTGAAGCTGCTTGTTTCTTCGTAATATAGCCTTGTTCTACCATTTCATCTAATATAAGAGATTGTCGTTCTTTCGCACGATCTTTTTTTAAAAAGGGAGAGTAGACACTAGGTCCTTTTGGTATACCCGCGAGCATACTAGCTTCCGCTAATGTTAATTCTTTTGCTGTTTTATCAAAATATAGACGGGACGCAGCTTCGATTCCATAAGCACCATGCCCGTAATAAATTGTATTTAAATATCCTTCTAAAATATGATTTTTATTATAATTCACTTCAAGACGGATTGTGTACATTGCTTCTAATAGTTTACGTTTCCACGTTTTATCATGATCTAAGTATAAGTTACGGGCATACTGTTGTGTAATCGTACTAGCGCCTTGGACTTTTGCCATCGCTTTTAAATCAGCAACAATGGCACCAGCGATACGCTTCATATCAAAGCCATGATGTTTGTAGAATCTTTGATCTTCGATAGAAAGTGTTGCCTCTTTTACATAAGGAGAAATTTCATTGAGAGATACATTGTATCGTTTTTGCATCTCATTACTTTGTCCTATAACAGTGTCATCATTAGCATAAAAGACACTTGTTTGCGGGACAGCGACAGGAGGAGGTCCCATAATTTTTGCAACTATAATAATAACAAAAAAGGAAAAAACGAAAAAAAGAACAGAAGAAAACATTACGGTGAAGAAAAGACGTTTATATTTTTTAAGTTTTGGATTCATAGTTTGATCCATCTTTTTCAGCCCCTCATTCATACAAACATTATTGTATTAGTATTGAGGGTTTTCGATTATTTTAAACAATGAAATTTCGAAAATAAAGAGCTCCTTCAATTAAGAAAGGAGCTCAAATGCACGTGCTGGCCAATCAGTAATAATGACATCTACGCCATAATCAATCATAGTTTGTAAATCTTTGTATTCGTTAATTGTATAAGGGCGGAAAACATACCCTTGCTTTTGTGCGAGTTGAACAAATTCCTTTGTTAGTAGTTCAAAGTTTGGATGTAAACCAGTTGCTTCTCTAGTTTTTGCTTCAGCGATAGGATCAGCAAGTGGTGTGTCATATAAAATTGCTCTTGGAATTTCAGGAGCAATTTCTGCTAATAATGAAACAGAGTCGTGATTAAATGAAGAGAATACAATTTGATTAGAAAGATGATATTCTCGAACGAGAGCAACAACTTTTTCTTCAATGTTTGGATAGTGAATGACATCTGTCTTTAACTCAATGTTGAGCTGTAACTTTGTTGTAGATAACCAAATGAATACTTCGCGTAACGTTGGGATTTTTGCTTCATGGAAAGAAGGATCTTTATGGCTGCCGGCATCTAAAGCTTGTAACTCTTCTACCGTTTTTTCAGAGACAAGACCTACATCATTCGTTGTACGATCGACTGTTTCATCGTGAATTACGACAAGTTCACCATCTTTTGATAGGTGGACATCAAGTTCAATGCCATGGGCGCCGATGCGTTCAGCTTCTTGGAAGGCAATCATCGTATTTTCTGGATGTGTTCCTTTTACGCCGCGATGAGCGAAAATAAGTGGTTTACTCATGTGAAATTCTCCTTATCATTTCTTTTCTTTCATTATGAAACTGCTTTTGAAAAAATACAATTTAATATGACAAACATTTACAAAAGTCTAACAGTTGCACAAAAGTTAACGTTAACGTAAAATGTAATAATCGAGTGAAGGGAGGAATAAACATGTATAAGATTGATGAAGTTACAAAGCAAGTTGGTTTAACAAAACGTACACTTCGTTATTATGAGGAAATTGGTTTAATTCATCCCCCAGAACGTAGTGAGGGGAACATTCGCCTGTATACAGACGAAGATATCGCTAGAATTAAAAGAATTGTGGAAGCGAAAGAAGTGTTAGGGATTACGCTTCAAGAAATGCAACATTTTTTATCGTTAAAAGAAAGAATGGAGCAAAGAAGAAATAGTGAGAATCCCCGTGATCGTGAAGTGATTCAAGAAATTAAAGAGATGCTTGAAAAACAAGTGCAAACGCTAGACGAGAAAATGGAGCAAATGCAGCGTGTAAAGGGAGAACTTGAAGACAGCTTACATCGTGCAGTGACATTTTTAGAGAATACAAAAGGAGAGTAATCAAAATGGAGAGCAAACAAAAACTAGGGAGATTGATTACAGTGTTGGCTACTTTCCTTGCCTTTTCAGGTATAGGGGTAGTCGATCCAATTTTGCCAATTATTGCTGAAAAGATTGGTGCATCGCATTGGCAAGTAGAGATGTTATTTACAGCGTATATTTTGACGATGGCAATTATGATGTTACCAGCTGGAATATTTGCATCGAGATTTGGTGATAAACGAATGATGACAATCGGTCTTGCGATCGTGACTGTATTTGCGTTTATATGCGGTATATCGCAAACGATTGCTCAGTTATCTCTTTTCCGCGCTGGATGGGGATTAGGGAATGCGATGTTCTTCGCAACGGCGATGACTTTATTGATTGCATTAAGTAAAGAAGTTCATGAAGCAGTAGGATTATATGAAGCAGCTATCGGTTTAGGAATGGCAGGTGGACCATTATTAGGCGGGATATTAGGTGGACATTCTTGGCGTTACCCATTTTTTGCGACGAGTATTTTAATTTTCTTAGCATTTATTTTAGTTTTCTTTTTTGTGAAAGAACCAGAGCGAAAAGTGAAGCGTAAAGCGGCAGGCGTGGGAGAATTACTTAACCTGGTGAAGTATAAACCGTTTATGCAAGGCGCCATTTCAGGAATGTTATACTACTACGGATTTTTCGTTGTGTTAGCATATTCACCACTTATTATGCATTTATCTGCTATTCAATTAGGATTTGTATTTTGTGGATGGGGACTCGCGTTAGCTTACGGTTCTGCAATTTTAGCACATAAGCTAGAAGGGAAATATGAGCCGAAAACATTGTTGAAAGGCAGTTTACTCGTATTTGCGCTGTTCTTAATTGCACTATTCTTCGTGAAAATTATGTGGTTACAAATTGTATTAATTGTTCTATCAGGGTTAGCATCAGGATTAAATAATGCATTATTTACAAGTTATGTAATGGATATTTCACCTTATGAAAGATCTGTTACATCTGGTGTTTATAACTTTGTTCGTTGGTTAGGTGGCGCGATTGCTCCCATTTTATCAGGGATTATCGGCCACACTGTTTCACCGCAAAGTCCATTTTTAGTAGGTGGGATTGTTGTATTAGTTGGTTGTGTAATGATTTTAATTCCGATTCGAAAACCGGTAGAAGTAGAGAGAAAAGCCCTTTCTTAAGAAAGGGTTTTCTTTATATGTATATGTTAGAACCCTCTGACTAAAATATATTTTCGGTATTTTTGTACTTTTAACTATACTTTTTGGATGTTTTGTTTTATTTTTGTTAGGGGACATTAATGATGTCCCTATTATAAATTTGCATTGAAAGGCGTGATTGTACGATGGAACTATGGTTCACTGAAAAACAAACAAAACATTTTGGGATTACGGCGCGTATTAACCGCACATTACATACGGAGCAAACAGAATTCCAAAAACTTGATATGGTTGAAACGGAAGAGTTCGGAAACATGCTTATTTTAGATGGCATGGTTATGACAACAGAAAAAGATGAGTTCGTTTATCATGAAATGGTAGCGCACGTACCTTTATTTACACATCCAAACCCTGAAAACGTATTAGTTGTAGGTGGCGGCGATGGCGGTGTTATTCGTGAAGTGTTAAAACACCCAAGCGTAAAGAAAGCAACTCTTGTTGAAATCGATGGAAAAGTAATTGAGTACTCTAAACAATACTTACCATCAATTGCAGGCGCATTAGATAATGAGCGTGTAGAAGTAAAAGTAGGAGACGGTTTCCTACATATCGCAGAAAGCGAAAATGAATACGATGTAATTATGGTAGATTCTACTGAGCCAGTAGGGCCAGCAGTAAACCTATTTACAAAAGGCTTCTACGCTGGAATTTCAAAAGCGTTAAAAGAAGATGGTATTTTCGTTGCACAAACGGACAACCCTTGGTTCACACCAGAACTAATTACAACTGTGTTTAAAGACGTAAAAGAGATTTTCCCAATTACTCGTTTATACACAGCGAATATTCCAACTTACCCAAGTGGTCTTTGGACATTCACAATCGGATCTAAAAAACATGATCCATTAGAGGTAAGTGAAGAGCGTTTCCACGAAATCGAAACGAAATACTACACAAAAGAATTACACAATGCAGCATTCGCATTACCGAAATTTGTTGGCGATCTAATTAAGTAAGAGAATCGCACGGAACAAATAAAGTGTAAGTAGCTCATTTAAGGTGTTTGTCCAGAAGACTTGAACATGCTAGCTATTTACACTTCTGTAAAGAAAATTGTCTTCTTTGTATGAAATAGAAGACCCGGTAAATCGAGAAAGAGGAGCAACTCGCTCCAAATTTGAGAAATAATGAAAGGTTGGGATACCTTAAGTTCCACATAAGGAGGAAAAGAATATGCGTTTTGATGAAGCTTATTCAGGTAAAGTATTTATTAAAAGTCATCCAAGTTTTGAAGAGTCGAAGGTAGTTATTTATGGGATGCCTATGGATTGGACAGTAAGTTACCGTCCGGGATCTCGTTTTGGCCCTGCACGTATTCGTGAAGTATCAATCGGTCTTGAAGAATATAGTCCGTATTTAGATCGTGAACTAGAAGAGGTAAAATATTTTGATGCGGGTGATATCCCATTACCATTCGGAAACGCACAGCGCAGCTTAGACATGATTGAAGAATATGTATCAAAACTTTTAGATGCCGATAAGTTTCCACTAGGTCTCGGCGGTGAGCACTTAGTGTCTTGGCCAATTTTTAAGGCAATGGCAAAAAAATATCCGGATTTAGCAATTATCCATATGGATGCTCATACTGATTTACGTGAATCGTATGAAGGGGAGCCTTTATCCCACTCTACACCAATTCGTAAAGTGTGTGATTTAATTGGTCCGGAAAACGTATATTCTTTCGGAATTCGTTCTGGAATGAAGGAAGAATTTGAATGGGCGAAAGAAGTAGGTATGAACTTATATAAATTTGACGTATTAGAACCGTTAAAAGAAGTATTACCGAAACTTGCAGGACGCCCAGTCTATGTCACAATCGACATTGATGTATTAGACCCAGCTCACGCTCCAGGAACAGGAACGTTAGAAGCTGGTGGTATCACATCTAAAGAATTATTAGATTCCATCGTAGCAATTGCAAATTCAAATATAAATGTAGTTGGAGCAGACTTAGTAGAAGTAGCTCCTGTCTACGACCATAGTGATCAAACACCAGTCGCAGCAAGCAAATTCGTGCGGGAAATGCTGCTCGGTTGGGTAAAATAAAAGTGAAGCCGACTGTTTAGACCCGGTGACTAAGGTTCTTTCCTGCAAAAGGTGCTTTTTACCTTTTGGCAGGGAAGGTTCTTAGACGCACAAGGGTCTAGGAGGCGTAACTGGATAGAAATAAGATCCCTCTATATGATTAGGGGCTCTTATTTTGTCGTTATGTGTCGGTAAGTCGATATGTCTTGTCGAATCGTCGATATAATGAAAAAATCGTTGATATATTTTGAGTTGTGATCGATATATTTGAAAAATCGTCGATATAATTTCATTTACCATTACGTAACACAAAAAAGAGCTATTCCCAAACAACAGGAATAGCTCTTTTTCTTATGCAACCTTCTCTTCCGAAGTAATGCCGCGAATGTCATCAGCAGAGCGAATTGGATATTTACGGAACACGATTGATCCGATGTATCCAACAATCGTGGTAACGATTCCACATAATATAGCAGCAATTGTTGCTTTTACAACGTCATTAAATCCGAATAAAACAAGAAGTCCTGGGATTGGTGATGCTGTTCCTGGTGCATTATTAACGAGCTGGAACAGAGATGTAATAATACCAGCAAGTGCACCGCCAACGAAGTTTGTCGCATAAATTGGAATTGGATTTGCTGAAACAACATCGGCTTGTGTTAAAGGTTCGATTGCTACAGCAATTGTGTCTTTCTTTGAACAAATCTTTAGTCGTTTAAAGAAAATAAAGTTCATTGGGGCTGAGGCTGCTACGGCAAGACTACCAATTGCCATTGGTAAACCTGTTAATCCAAGCATTGCAGTGAGTGCCATAGAACTCAGTGGAGAGGTAGAAATAACTGTTATTAATCCACCAAGCATAATACCCATGATAATAGGGCTTTCTGTAGTTGCAACTGAAATCATAGAACCGATTTTACCAAGTGTTGCGTTAACGAGCGGATCCATAAGCATTGCCATTCCGCGTGAGATTGGTGCAGCGATAAATAAAATTGCTAAAAACTCTACACCAGCCGGTAATTTCTTTTCGAGAAATTTCACGACGAAGGCACAAACGTATCCAGCGAAAAATCCTGGTAAAATACCAAACCCACTAGTAGCGATACCGATTAAAACAGCATATACGGGGGAAACACCGATTGCTAATGCGACTAAAATCGCTGCTGCGACACCGCTCATACTACCGGAAGCTTCTCCTACTGATTGTAAAAAGTCATTATGAAACATTTCTCCACCGATATAACGGTGAAATGCTTCAATAAGAAAACTTGCGATTGCTGCATTAGCTAAAGCACCCATCGCCTTCATTCCGTAAGGCGCACGGTAACTGAAAAGTGTAAATAGACAAAGTACAACAAGTAATAGTGCTAAACCTTGCAAGATAGCCATTTGAAAACTGTCTCCTTTGATTTTTGTAATAAAAATTCGTATCATTCAATAATAATATAAAAGTTCATGAAACGGAAAAATTTTTTATTGGGAAATGGCTATAAGGTAAAAATGCCTTACAATAATGTAAGGAAAGTGTAAGACTTTTAGATAGAGTATAGTATGCCATTTTTCGTATAATACAAGTATAGATATATGACTAGGGAAAAAGAAGTGTAAACAGGAGGCTCATATATGAAATTGGTAATTAAAGTTTTAGCTGTATTCGCCATTATTCTAGGTGGAACAGCGTATTATTTGAACACAAAAACAGAAGGTGTACATGCTTTTGTAGACAACTTCTTTTCAAATAAAGAAATACAAGATTATTATGCGGTGGTAGATAAAGGTGAGAAAAAAGACGGAGAATACTTGTATACTTTTAAAGGATATACAGAAGACGGGAAGTTACAGGTTATTAAAAGAATGATGAACCGTGAATTGCATACGGGTGCTTTTATAAAAATTTATGCAAAAGGTATGCAAGGAAAAGGATGGGCTGAAATCCCGAAAGAATCAATTCCGCAAAAAGCGTTGGAAAAAATAGAAAAACGATAAAAGGAGCGACTCATTCGCTCCTTTTTAGTGCGTTAAAATAGTAATAGATGTTTTTTCTTTGTTAGAAATGATTTTTACACGTCCGCCAATTGGAAAAGTGAAAATCGGGGTTGTATGACCGAAACTTGCGTTTGCAATGATAGGGATATGTGCAAGCTCAGGCTTTGAAGCAATCATTTCTTGCATGTCTTCTATCGTACATTCTGCACCTTTTTGCATCTTTCCTATAACGATGCCTTTTACATGTTTAAAATCTTGCTGCTGCATAAGAGAATGTAAATATCGATCAAAAGTTTTAAGAGTAGCTCTCCCAGTTAAACTATCCTCTTCAAGAAATAAAATTTTATCCTTTAAGTTTGGCATATATGGTGTACCTTGCAATAAGTTCAATGTGCTCATATTACCACCAATAATCTCTCCAGTTGCTTCGCCCTCGTGAATTGAAACATATCCTTCATTCTTAATAAACTCTCGATTTTCCTGATCAATGTACCAAGAATCATCACTCCATGTTTCAGATGGTAGGATTTCAATAGGTTCAGTAGAAGTTAAGCATTGTAAAAAGTAATCGTTCGTATACTCGAGACCTTTCTCCATTCCAAATGAAGAGAAATGGGGTCCTGAATATGTAACGAGTCCTGTTTTAGTGTAAATTGCATTATTTAAAGCAGTAATATCTGAATAGCCACAGAAAAATTTCGGATTTTCTCGAATTAAATTATAATCGAGGTGTTTCAATAAACCGTTAGAGTTGTATCCGCCAAGTGTCGTCAAAATGGCTTTTACATTCGGGTCTCTAAATGCTTCGTGAAGGTCTTGAACGCGTGAAGAAATAGAAGAGGAAGCAAATTTGTCTATCTCATCAGCATATGTTGAAAATGTAACGTGAAAGCCCATGTCGGTTAACCTTTTTACAGCAAGCTTCCTGTTTTCAGTTGAGACAATACTTAAACTGCAAGATGGTGAAATAACTCTAATTTCATCACCTTTTTTTAATTTTGTTGGTAGCACTTCATTCACCTCTTAAAATGAAAGAATATTTAGATTTAAAAAATATTTTATCATATGAAATAAAGTGAAAGTGAATTATGTTTTGAAATAGAGTTTTCCTGATTTTTCAGCAGACAGACAGAGGTTTTTTTTGATATGATAGGAAAAGTGATTTATTATAAGTAGTATTTAATATCTATAACATTTGAAAGGTGTGCAAGACGTGGAGAAACAACTTGCAGGCTTGCCGGTACACGTTCATTTCGTAACAGAAATCCGTGAAGGGGCGAGGAAGGAAACCGTTGCTTTTGAAGTAAATGGTCAATACTATGTAAAAGGTCAAGGTACATACGTAACATTCCAAGAGCCGAACGAACAAGGCGAAGTGAAAACAATTATTAAAATCCAAGATGAACAAGTTCTCATTATGCGTTCAGGTGCTGTTTCTATGCGTCAAACGCATGTGAAAGGTGAATGGACAACTGGTACGTACACGAGTGAACTTGGTACGTTTGCATTGCAAACAAAGACTGATAACGTTCTTTTTAAATGGTCGGATGAAAAGAAAAAAGGACAACTCTTCTTAACGTACGCATTGCTTCTAAGTGAACAAGAAGCTGGCAGATATACAATTACGATTAATTTGAAGGAGGCAAAATAATGAATTCTTTAGAACAAGTAAAAGGATTAATTAAAGAAGAAATTCAAGCTGCTGTATTAAAGGCAGAATTAGCGACAGAAGAACAGATTCCAAACGTTGTATTAGAATCTCCAAAAGATAAGACAAATGGTGACTTCTCTACAAATATGGCAATGCAACTTGCACGCGTTGCAAAGAAAGCACCTCGTATGATCGCAGAAGAATTAGTTGCAAACTTCGATAAAGCAAAAGCTTCTATTGAAAAGATTGAAATCGCAGGTCCTGGTTTCATTAACTTCTACATGGATAATAGCTACTTAACAGACTTAATCCCAACGATCGTTAATGCTGGTGAAGCTTACGGTGAAACGAATACTGGTAAAGGTGAAAAAGTACAAGTTGAGTTCGTATCTGCGAATCCAACAGGTGACCTTCACTTAGGACATGCACGTGGTGCAGCAGTAGGTGACACGTTATGTAACTTATTAGCAAAAGCAGGATACGATGTATCTCGTGAGTACTACATTAATGATGCTGGTAACCAAATCCATAACTTAGCTCTTTCTGTTGAAGCTCGTTACATGCAAGCTTTAGGCTTAGAGAAAGAAATGCCAGAAGACGGATACCATGGTGCGGACATCATTGCAATCGGTAAACGTTTAGCTGAAGAGTTTGGCGATCGTTATGCGAAAGCTGATGAAAAAGAAAGTTATGAATTCTACCGTGAGTACGGTTTAAAATATGAGTTAGCAAAACTCCAAAAAGACTTAGAAAGTTTCCGTGTTAAATTTGATGTATGGTTCTCAGAAACATCATTATACAAAAACGGAAAAATCGATCAAGCTCTTGCTGTATTAAAAGAGCGCGATGAGATTTTTGAAGAAGATGGTGCAACTTGGTTCCGCTCAATGACTTACGGTGATGATAAAAACCGTGTATTAATTAAAAATGACGGTTCTTACACGTACTTAACGCCAGATATCGCGTATCACCGTGATAAATTAGAGCGTGGTTTCGATAAGTTAATCAACATTTGGGGTGCTGACCACCACGGTTACATTCCACGTATGAAAGCTGCTATTCAAGCGCTAGGTTACGATAAAGAAACACTAGAAGTAGAAATCATCCAAATGGTACAACTGTATCAAAATGGTGAGAAAATGAAGATGAGTAAACGTACAGGTAAAGCAGTTACACTTCGTGAGCTTATGGAAGAAGTAGGCGTGGACGCAATGCGTTACTTCTTCGCAATGCGTAGCGGTGATTCTCATTTAGACTTCGATATGGACTTAGCTGTATCAAAATCTAATGAAAACCCAGTATACTATGCACAATACGCTCACGCTCGCGTATGCAGTATCCTTCGCCAAGGTGAAGAATTAGGATTAGCTACAGGCGGAGATGTGAACTACAAACTTGTTACTTCTGAGAAAGAGGTAGAGTTACTGAAAAAGCTTGGTGAATTCCCAGCAGTAGTTGCGGATGCAGCACAAAAACGTTTACCACACCGTATTACAAACTATGCATTTGAATTAGCAGCAACATTACACAGCTTCTACAATGCAGAAAAAGTATTAAACCAAGATAACTTAGAATTAAGTAAAGCTCGCTACGAGTTAATGAAAGCAGTACGCACTACACTTCAAAATGCATTAGCAATTGTAGGAGTATCTGCACCAGAAAAAATGTAATTAAGAAAAGCGGAAGCGGCTCGTTCAGAATAGAAGGGGGATGGAGCTCCTGACAGAGAGGCGTACTTTGCCTCGGAGGAAGGCGCGAAGCCACCGAGTATTCTAGCCGCTGAAGCTGGACAATAGAGAAAAGCGGAGCCAATTTTTCTCTTTCAGTAAAAGGCAATCACACGATGTTGTGATTGCCTTTTTGTATGGAGATAATAAAAAAATAAAATTTTATCAAACAAAAGGAAAATTTGCGTCGTCTTATATAAATGACAGGAGGTTTATGATGGAAGAAAAGGTAGAAGAATTGATTGATATATATAAGCAGCAAATATATTCCTTATGCTATAAGTTAGCGAAGACGAAAGAAGACGCGGAAGATATTTTTCAAGAGACGTGGATAAAAGTTTTTTCATCGCGGCACCAACTTTCTTACGTGGAGAATTATAAAAAGTGGATTACTACAATTTGTGTTCGTACGTTTTATGATTTTTATCGTAAGAAAAAAAGATGGAAAGATCGAATATTGGATTTGTTTCATAAAGAAGATGGTGGAGAAATAGACTTCGCGGATGAAGTGAATATATCAGAAGAATTTATTCAAAAAGTGGAAGCGGAAATGATACGGGAAGTTATACAGTTATTGAATGAAAAGTATAAAACTGTGCTCGTACTCTACTATTATGAACAATATTCTTATAAGGAAATGAGTGAAATATTAAATATACCGATTGGTACAGTGAAATACCGTCTTAATTATGCAAAGAAGCAAATGCGAGAACATTTGGAGGGATTCGTTCATGAAGGAAGATAAATTTGAACAGAAGATAAAGAGTAGCTTAGCAGAAGAGATAACTCCAAGCGAAGAGCTAATAGATAACACGAAGCAGGGCGTGCGAAAGGCTCAGAAGTTAGAGAAGAGATGGGTGATTTATATTCACGCCATTTGGATTGTTTTATTAACAGTTGTTATAGAACAATTTGTCATTCATTTGGATCATAAAATTCCTATGTTGATAGCAATTGTGATTATGATGCACGTATACATTCCAATATATGTTGTCATACAGTCATTTTTAAAGAAGGAGTATAAATTACATGATAGAGTTCGCTAATCCGTTTGTAATATTTGAAGTAGCTGGAGTGACAATGTTTTTAGCTTTTATAGCACTTTTAATATGTGTTGCATCATGGGTATATACAGATGCGAAAGCACATCAAATGAGTAAAGGATGGAGTGTTTTAGCGGTTATATTGCCATTCTTTATCGGGTTTTTATTATATATGGTAAGAAGAAGTAAAAGGAAAGTTGAAGGAGAATATAAGATGAATTTTGTTAAAAAGCAGAAGGTAACATTAGTTGCGATATTGGCAAGTACGATGTTTGTATTACTTAGTGGCTTTACTTTTGCACAGGCGTTAGATGATGCGTGGAGAGCAGGAGATATATATTTAGAAAATGAGAAGCAAGGAGAGACAAGTTACGAGGCAAAATTCTCATCATGGGATATTGCTGGGAAAGATATTGAACTCGAGTATGAAAAGGATACAGAAGTGACATTTTCTTATGAGACGGATACAAAACGTGGGAATTTATGCTTTAGCTTGTATGAAAGGCAAGGAGAAGGTATAAGAGAGTTAAAAGAGATCTGTGAATCGAAAAAAGGTACTTTTACAGTTACGTTGAAAGCAAATGAAAAATATGTATTGAATATAAGTGGATTAAAAGTAAAAGATGGTTTTGTAAAAGTGAATTGGGAAACAAAATAAAGGACCATGAGAAAGGCCCTTTATTTTATCGGATTGTATACGTAACCGAAAAGCTAACAGGACTATAGTAAACGTAAGGTGCATGAAATTGAACGTACATATTTCCATCTGTTTTAGCAGTGAAAATTCGTCCGTATCTATCAGAATAACGTCCAATAAGGTTATGATTTGAGTCGTAAACACTGTAACTAGGAGTTTTACTGTTAGGTTGAATTGTTAGCTCTTGTCCCTTTTGAAGGAAAATAGGTTCTTGCTCAGAACTACCTCCAGTTTGCAAAGAATAAAATTTCGTAAAGCTCTGTTCTTGAGTTGCGGCAGCAACTTTCGTTTCAGCAATAAACGCGGTAGCACCAGTAATTCCTGCTAAAGTTAACGCACCTGCTAAAATCATTTTTTTCATAGTAAAAAAGCCTCCTTATTAGTTGTAATCATTTTTGTTACAGTTAATATTGTATACGATAATGAGTAGGAGAAAATATGCTTTTATGCATATATATTTTTTCTCAATAAAGACCACTGATAAAAATCAGTGGTCTTTTAAATGATTAAGCAGCTTTCTGTTCGGTTTGAGCAACAGGTTTTTGAAGAGTGTTATAAACACCAGTTCCGATAACTTCTAATGCCATTTTCATACGTTCAGGTGAAATATTCTCCAATACGTTATCTTGAGGTGTATGGTATACCTTCTCAATATGATAGATTAATGGATTCCAACTATCGACACCCATCCAGATGAATAGGGCGGCCGGAATCCCAACTTCAGCAAATGGCACGTGATCACTAGAGCCAAATTTCCCTTGAAGAACGAGGTCATTATTTAATTGTTTACCTGCTTGTAAGGCCGCGTCTGTTACAAGGTTTGGAGAACCGTTAGGCGTCATAGCATATAAATTCTTCGCCTTATCGTAATTTGTTGCAACCATGTCTGCGTTAAAGACACCTAAAATCCGGTCACGTTCTTTTTGGGATAGACTATTAACGTAATGATCAGAGCCAAGTAAGCCAGTCTCTTCAGAACCGAAAGCAATAAAACGAATTTCTTTATCAGTTTCTACATTTTGAAA
Organism: Bacillus cereus group sp. BcHK124; assembly: GCF_027712065.1. NCBI lineage: Bacteria > Bacillati > Bacillota > Bacilli > Caryophanales > Bacillaceae > Bacillus > Bacillus cereus group sp. BcHK124. Next base: position 157,375 of record NZ_JAQFPJ010000004.1, on the reverse strand, counting down.
AGCGCGTGCTAACTCTAATACTAACCCTGTACCAGAAGCATTGTCATTTGCTCCAGGTGCTCCAACGACACTATCATAGTGTGAACTTACAACGACAGCTTTTTCATTACCTGTACTATTTTTTGGTTTCTTTTTAGCAATGACGTTTAATGATGTTAAATTAGATTCATGTCTTGCTTTTAGGGAAAGGATTGTTGTCCCTTTTTTAGCGATTTCTTCTTTAAATGCATTTCCTTGTGCATAAGCAAGACCAAAGACAGGGATAGACTGTTTTTTCGTTAGGCGGGGATTGAAAGTTTGTCCGTAATTTCCACGTCCACCAATTAAGCTGTATAAAAGAACACCTTTTGCTCCTTTGCTAACAGCATTTTCAACTTGTTTATTATAGTCTGCTACTGTTGTTCCTCTTTCGAATAGAACAATTTTTCCGTTTACTTCATTTGGGATATCCTCTAATTTTGTCCCACCTTGAACAAAGATAATCGGAGCTGTAACAGCCTCTGTAGAAATTAGTGCGTTAGGGGCAGCACCAGCTTGCCAATTACGCTTTGTGGATAATGGTGATTCAATAAATCCAACGTATTGATCCGGTACTTGGAATGGTTGATATTCTACTTCATAGCCCATTGATTTAAGCTGCATACCAACGTAGCGAGAAGCCCATTCCTCTGATTTTGTTCCACCGGGACGAGGACCAATTGTTTCGGATAAGAAACGGATGTGTTCGATAGCGCGGCTTGCATCAACTTGTTTTGTGATAGATGAAGTCTGTGTGATTTCTGACGTGGAATCAGCTTTAGCTTGTCCAATTGGAGCTAAACTAAAAGCGAGTGATACAGCAAGCAAAGAGCTTACTATTTTTTGTTTCAAAGATTTTTTCATTTCTTTCTCTCCTATTCTTCTATTCTCTCTGACTGACAAAAGAAGACGGATAACGACTTCATTTTACCTTTACCTTTATAGTTTTTCAATATTCTGACATTGAGAAATAAAAAAGTTATATGCATATTTACATATTTTTGACGGAGATATGTATGCTATCATTTTAAATGAAGGTTCGCTTTCTGCTTGGAAAGCTCCTACATTGCATGAATCTAGTGTACCCAAACTTTAGATTATGTAGAGAAAAGAATTCACTGTAGGGTTTCTTTTCTCGTGTTTGAATCATGTGATGATAAGTATGTTTCCGCATTTCATAATTATCATCAGTGATATATGTAAGGCATCCATATGAAAATACGAGGCTGTTCAAAGGTTTTCCGTACTTTTGGACAGCCTCACCCCGTTAAAAGGACGATACTCTATGTATCGTCCTTTTTTGTATAAAAAACACCCCATCAAATATTCACTTGATGGGGTGTGAAAAACTATTAATAATATTTTTTGCGTTTTGTAGCTAAAATACTTAACAAACCAGCTAGTAGAAGTAAGATACCTACTGTTTGAGTAGAATCTTTTTTGTGACCTGTATTTGGAAGTTCTTTCCCCTTATTTTGGTCATCTTGCTGTTTGTTTATTTGTGTTTCAGGGTTACCTTTTTCTAGTTCTTCGGAAGTTCCTTTACCGTGTGCTTCAGGATTTCCTTTCTCTAGTTCTTCAGAAGTTTCTTTTCCTGTTTCCTCTTCTTTATTAGGAGGAGTAACTGGTTTCTCCTCTCCACCTGATGAAGAATCGATTTTTTTATTTGAAACTGTAATTTGTAGTGGTGTAGCTTGCGCTTTTTCAATTGTAAAGCTTATTGGTGATGCATCTAATTGATAGCCTGTAGGAGCCTTTGTTTCCACTAATTGATAATTACCAGGTTTCAAATCATTTACGATTAATTTACCATGCCCATCTGTTTTTAAACCTTCTCGTACTACTTTTCCATCTTGATTTAAAATATTGAAAATGGCACCTTCAAGTGTTCCATTGTGATCCATATCAACTTTAGTTAACTCCATTGAACCTGTTGTTAAACTATTTAAAGCAGTCACAGAAGTAACATGAGATTGTCCTTTCGTAATAGTGAAAGGAATTGGCTTAGCGTTTAAATCGTATCCAGTAGGAGCTTTCGTTTCAATAAACTGATAGTCTCCTGGACGTAAATCAGAAACAGAAATTTTTCCATCTTTATCAGTAGTTAAATCAGAACGAACGTCGTTGCCGTTCATATCAACAATTTTAAAGATAGCTCCTTCAAGAGTAGCCCCGTCGATGTCATCGACTTTCGTTAATTCCACAGCGCCTTTCGTTAAGCTATTTTTAGCGGTAACAGAAGCTGTAGCGGTTTGACTCTTTTCAACAGTAAAGTTGATAGGAGTTTGATTTAAGTCGTAATGAGTAGGAGCCTTCGTTTCAACGAATTGATAGTCTCCTGGACGTAAATCAGAAACAGAAATTTTTCCATCTTTATTAGTAGTTAAATCAGAACGAACGTCATTGCCGTTCATATCAACGATTTTAAATACTGCGCCTTCAAGAGTAACACCGTCGATGTCATCAACTTTTGTTAATTCCACAGCGCCTTTCGTTAAGCTATTTTTAGCGGTAACAGAAGCTGTAGCGGTTTGACTCTTTTCAACAGTAAAGTTGATAGGAGTTTGATTTAAGTCGTAATGAGTAGGAGCCTTCGTTTCAACGAATTGATAGTCTCCTGGACGTAAATCAGAAACAGAAATTTTTCCATCTTTATTAGTAGTTAAATCAGAACGAACGTCATTGCCGTTCATATCAACGATTTTAAATACTGCGCCTTCAAGAGTAACACCGTCGATGTCATCAACTTTTGTTAATTCCACAGCGCCCTTCGTTAAGCTATTTTTAGCGATAACAGAAGCTATTTTTTCTTGTCCTTTTTTAACTGTGAACTTAATAGGTGTTTCGTTTAAGTCATAATGGTTAGGAGCTTTTGTTTCGATAAACTCATAGTCTCCTGGTGGTAATTCATCCACAACTAAGCGGCCGTTTTTATCAGTAGTTAAATCAGTACGGACGTCGTGTCCATCCTTATTAACAATTTTAAATACCGCACCCTCGAGTGTTGTGTTTTCTTCAACATCATCCACTTTAATTAACTCCACACTACCTTTCGTTAAGCTGTTAGTAGCTGTAACGAAGACATGTTTTGTTTGACTTCTTTCAATTGTGAACTTAATAGGATCTTCATTTAAGTCATAATGTTTTGGAGCTTTCGTTTCAATAAATTGATAGTCTCCAGGTTGTAAGTCTTTAGCGATGATTTTTCCGTCTTTATTGGTAACTAAATTCGTACGAATATCATTACCGTTCATATCAGTAATTTTAAATACCGCACCTTCTAGCGTTTCTTTCGCATCTAAAGAGTCAACTTTCGTTAATTCAACGCCACCCTTAGTTAAGCCATTTTTAGCAGTAACAGAAACGTGAGTTGTTTGGCTTTTCTCGATAGTGAAAGGAATCGGTGTTTTATTTAAATCATAATCTTTCGGAGCTTTCGTTTCCACGAATTGATAATCTCCTGGTCTTAAATTAGAAGCAGAAACTTTCCCGTCTTTATCAGTAGTTAAATTTGTGCGAACAATTTTACCTTTCGCATCAATAATGTTAAATACTGCATCAGAAAGTTTTGTATCTTGATTTATATCATCCACTTTAATTAACTCTACCGCACCTTCAATTAAGCTGTTCTTAGCAGTGACTTGTAACTTCTCTGCTTGGCTTTTCTCAATTGTAAATTTAATTGGTGTAGCATCTAGTTTATAGTGCTTAGGAGCTGTTGTTTCAATAAATTGATAGTCTCCAGGATGTAAATCAGGAATAGAAACTTTTCCTTTCGCATCTGTCGTAATGCCAGTGCGAACGTCATTGCCGTTCATATCAACAATTTTAAATACCGCACCTTCAAGAGCCGTACCGTCGATATCATCCATTTTAGAAAGTTCTACAGCACCTTTTGTTAAACTATTTTTAGCAGTAACAGAAATCGGTTCAGCTTGTCCTTTTTCGATAGTGAAAGGAATTGGTTCTTTATTTAAATCGTAATGTTTTGGAGCCTTTGTCTCGATGAATTGATAATCACCTGGACGTAGGTCGTTAATTTCAATTTTTCCTTTACTATTTGTAACAAGGTCTTTATGAATTATCGTACCGTTCATATCAACAATGTTAAATACTGCGCCTTCAAGTGTAGTACCATCGACGTCGTCTACTTTAGTAAGTTCCACGCCGCCTTTTGTTAAACTATTTGTCATAGTAACGGTAGCAATATCTTTTTGGCTTTTTTCAACTGTAATTACAATTGGTTTTTTGTCTAAATCATAATGCTGTGGAGCCGTTGTTTCGACAAATTGATACGTACCAGGACGTAAGTTTTCAACAGTGATTTTTCCTTCACCGTTCGTTTTTAAATCTGTTTTAATTACAGTACCGTTTTGATCTAGTAAATTAAACACAGCATCGGCAAGTTTTGTTTGATCGTTTAAATCATCTACTTTAATTAATTCGATACTACCTTGTTTTAAACTATTTTTAGCAGTTAAAGAAATAGCTTTCTTCTGTCCTTTTTCAATAGTGAAATGGATTGGCGTTTCATCTAAAACGTAATGCTTAGGAGCTTTCGTTTCGATGAATTGATAATCACCCGGACGTAGGTCATCGATTTCGATGTTCCCTTTACTATTTGTAACAAGGTCTTTATGAATTACAGTACCGTTCATATCAACAATGTTAAATACTGCACCTTCAAGTTTAGTACCATCGATGTCATCTACTTTAGAAAGCTCAACGCCACCTTTTGTTAGAGCGTTTTTAGCCGTAATATGAAGAGTTTCAGTTTGGCTTTTCTTAATTGTAAATTTGATCGGTTTTTTATTTAAATCGTAATGTTCAGGAGCTATTGTCTCAACGAATTGATACGTGCCAGGACGTAGGTTTTCAACAACAATTTTTCCCTCATCATTTGTTTTTAAGCCTTCTTCAACTATCTCTCCGTCTGCATCTAATAAATTAAATACAGCATTAGCGAGCTTCGTATCAGTATCAATATCGTCAATTTTTGTTAATTCAACGCTACCTTTTTTTAACGTATTTTTACCTGTAACAGTAATTTTCTCTGTTTGACTTCTTTCAATTATAAATGGAATCGGTTTCTCATCTAACACATAATGTTCAGGAGCAGCTGTTTCAATAAACTGATAGTCACCCGGACGTAAATTAGAAACAGAAATTTCACCATTTTCATCTGTAACAAGGTTTGTGCGAACTTCGTTACCATTCATATCAATAACTTTAAAGATTGCACCTTTCAGCATTGTACGATCGATGTCATCGATTTTGGTTAAAACGACGCCACCCTTCGTTAAGCTGTTAGTAGCGGTAACGCTAATATTTTCTTTTTGACTTTTTCCGATAGTGAACGGGATAGGATCTTTTCTTAAGTCATAGTCTTTTGGAGCTTTTACTTCAATAAATTGATAGTCACCTGGACGTAAATCAGAAGCAGAAACTTTACCATGTTCATCGGTAGTTAATCCTTTACGAACTACCTTTTTCGTATCATGAGCATCAACAATGATAAATTCTGCGCCTTCAAGAGTAGCCCCATCAACGTCATCAACCTTTGTTAAAGTAACGCCACCTGTAAGTAAACTATTTGTTACAGTGACAGGGACTGGAAGATCATCCTTGCTACCTTTTTTAATTGTGAACTTAATAGGTGTTTGATCTAATTTATAATGTTCAGGAGCTGATGTTTCAATAAATTGATAATCTCCTGGTGCTAAATCAGGAATAACTAGTACTCCGTAATCATTTGTTTTTAAATCTTTCGCAATTTCTTTGCCAGTTGCGTCTTGTAATGTGAACACTGCGCCGGCAAGAGCGATACTACTTTCCACATCATCTTCTTTAATAAGTTTAACTTTTCCTTTCGTTAAACTATTTTTAAATGTAAGTGGAAGAGGTTTTTGTTGTCCTTTTTCGATTGTAAATTCAATTGGTTCTACATTTACATCGTAATAAGTTGGGGCCTTTGTTTCGATAAGTTTATAGTTACCAGGACGTAAGTCGTCTACAACTAACTTTCCTTCACTATTCGTAACAAGTTCCGTACGAACATCTTCATTCGTATCTCTATTAACAATTTTAAATACAGCACCTTCAAGTGTTTCCTTTTCATCTGCAGCATTCACTTTTGTTAATTCAATACCGCCTTTTGTTAAGCTGTTTTTAGCGGTAACAGTAGCCGACGTCGTTTGACTTTCTGTGATCGTAAATTTAATCGGATTTGTATTTTTATCGTAATACTTCGGTGCTGTCACTTCGATAAATTTATAATCGCCAGGGCGTAAGTCGGTAGCGATAGCTTTACCATCTGCACCAGTTTTTATATTTTCGCGAATGACTTTCTTTTCATCATTAGCATCAACAATTTTAAATACAGCACCTTCAAGAGCTGTACCATCGATATCATCAACTTTCGTTAATTCAACATCTCCTGGTTTTAAAGCATTTTCAGCTTTCACAAGTAGCGTTTCTTTTTGACTTCTATCGATTGTAAATTCAATAGGTTCTGCTCGTAAAACGTAATGTTCAGGAGCAGCTGTTTCAATAAATTTATACGTACCAGGACGTAACTTATCAGCTTTTGTTTTTCCATCAGCATCTGTAGTTAGGTCAGTACGAACATCATTATTATTTACATCAACAATTTTAAATACGGCACCTTGTAGAGGTTTTTTATCACCAAATTCATCAACTTTTAATAATTCAACTTCGCCTGTTTTTAAACTGTTTGTTGCCGTAACGGTAGCTAAAGACTGTTGGCTTTTATCGATTGTAAACTCGATAGGGTTTGTATTTAACACATAATCCTTAGGAGCTTCTGTTTCAATAAATTTATACGTACCAGGCTCTAAGTCTTTAACAGTTACTTTACCGTCAGCACCAGTTTTTACATTTTCGCGAATGACTTTCTTTTCATCATGAGCATCGACAATTTTAAATACAGCACCTGCAAGAGCTGTACCATCGATATCATCAGTTTTTGTTAAAGTGACGCCACCTTTAATGAGGTGATTCGTCGCAGTAACAGTAACTGCTTTCTTTTGACTTTTTACAATTGTAAACTCAATTGGTTTTTTATCTATGTCGTAATCTTTCGGTGCTTTTTCTTCGACAAATTGATAGTCTCCAGGGCGTAAATCTTTTGCTTCAATTTGTCCTTGATCATTTGTCGTTAATTTTTCATATCCACGAATTACATTGTTATGTCGATCTCGTACACTGAACTCCGCACCGGCTAAAGTTTTTCCATCTTTATCGACTTTTGTTAAAATGGCCGAACCTGGAATCAAGCTGTTTGTTGCAGTGCGGTTTATTACTGTTGTTTGATCTTCCGCGATTTTAACCTCAATCAGTCGATCATCTAATTTATAATGCTCAGGAGCCTTTATTTCTTGTAAGTAGTAAGTTCCTGGTTTTAAATGATCTACAGTAATTTGTCCTTTATCATTTGTTGTTAATTCTTTATGTTCAGGAATAACTTGTTTGTTTTGATCAAGTAAAGAGAAAACTGCATGTTCAAGTCTTTCCCTGCTCTTCGCATCAGTCTTTGTCAGTACTACTTTCCCGACAAACTTTTTATTTGTAAAAGTATATTTTGTGATTTCTTCAGAACCTAGCTCAACAAGTATACCTTCTCTTAATTCTTTACTAATTACATAACCTGTAGGTGCTTTCGTTTCTTTAATTAAATATTTATCACGTCGTAAGTTGTTAAACTTAGCGACACCGTCATCACCTGTTGTAATTGGTCGAATAGCGGTTGTACCTGTTTGATCATATAAAGTAAATTCTGCTCCAGCTAATCTTACTGTTTGATCTTTGTCATCAACCTTTATAATTTGAAGGCTTCCGCGTCCTTTATTAGCAGAACCACCTCCAGATCCAGAAGATACTTTAACTTCAACGAACTTAACATCTTCCACTTTCGTTAATGTTAAACGGTGACCAGTAATCGTCGCTTTATTACTTACCTTTTCATTATGGTCTGCATTAATGAGTGAGCGATATTCTAAAATATAAGCCCGGTCAATGGTATGAAGAAATTCAACTTTAAATTGTTGTTTTCCTGTATCGTTGTCTGTTATTACTTTGAGTTTATAGTCTGTTCCTTCTTTTAATTCATTTGCTGTATCTTTCGTTAAAGTTCCATCTACGGCTACTGTTGTCGGATATAGATGGAAGGACTTTTCATCAAGAATTTGATTGTCTGTCGGTTCGTCTGTTACGACAGCATTTTCAATAGTTGACTGACTTGCGTTAATAGAAACACTCCAATCAATATACTTGTCATTTTGCTTTGCTGTCTTCGTAACACCGCTACCACCGTTTGTAATCCCAAATGCACCATGGATAGTAGTAACAGTTTTCGATCCATCTTTTAAATCGGCATAATTATCGTAGCGCTTATTAATTTGTTCACCTGCAAGTGAAGTTTTAAAGCTAATATAATATGCAGAATTAATTTCGTTTTTAAAATGAACTGTTAATGTATTGTTGTTATCTTTTGTTGGATTTTCTATCGTATATTCGCTAGGAGGAACAGGATCGCCTACTTCAAATCCATGTGCACCACCAGTTAATTTCATATGTCGAACTTCAATAGACTCCGGTATTAATTTTTGGTTATCTCTTAATACATCAACGATAGAAGGATCCTTAATCGGCCTATTATTATAGTTAAACCCTATGTCCCATTTAATTTCTTTCGTCTGGGCATTGTAAGAGCCGTATTTAAATCCATTTCCTTTTGTGTAGTAATCAGGATCAAATGTATCATCAGATGAGCTATTATTCTTTTTATCATTTATGTCTATCCATGATAAATTTGCTGTATTTTTGAATGATTTGTTATTCTTCTCTTTGGATAGATTTTCGTAATTAAAGTCTGTTGTGTATGTGATAGTTAAAGTTTTATCCATATTAGACTTATAATCACCGGTTAGTTTCACTTCAAATCCTTTATCTGTTACATCAAGTGTGTAATCAAACTTTGGATCAAGCGTTCTTGATCCGTCTGTAATTTTGAAACTATCTTTCTGTAACGTTAGGCCACCATAGTCAAACGTATCCTTGATAACAGCATCATTTAACACGTAGTTGTTATCATTGACAATAATTGTCCATTTTGTTGTTTTCGCATTGTAATCTGTATCGTTTGCATTTTTATTATGTTTCTTTATGATGTTTTGTTGTTTTAACGTAACTTTGTTTGTTTGACTCCATTTACCATCTGCAATAATTTTATTTTCGATTTCGCCATCTTTTATGACATCATTCGTAGCTTTCGATGTATACGTAATCACATAGGCACTATTAATATCTTCGTTAAACTGTAAATCAAACCCCTCATCGGTTTCCTTTACAGTAAAGTTTGTGGCGTTGTCACCTGTAACAAGTTTTCCTGCATCATCATAAGAAGCATTTTTTACCACGATAGAATTTTTATCAACTTTATGAGATTTATCCAAAACATCTTTTAAAAGCGCATCAGCTTTCTTAATATCTCTCTGGTCCCCGTTGAAAGTAATCGTCCATTCAATCGTCTGTGTTTTTGGATTGTATCTACTATTTTTCGCTAGATGTGTACCGCGTGAAACAGTTACAGTTGCATTCGCAGATACATCTTTTTGATTTTTGCTGGATACTTTTGCGTTATTTTTGAAACTAGTAACACTTTCATCTGTAATCTTTGTTGCATATTCAATTTCATATGCTTTATTCGTTTCTTTTTTGAAAGCGATATTTAATTTATTAGAGGATGAAGTAAATTCATATTCTTCTTTAGGAACTTCTGCACCACGAGTTGTTTTCCCATTAATATCTACTTCTAAATAGTAAACCTTAATAGAATCTTCGTTGAGACTAGCCCCATTTGGAATATCATCTTGAAAGACGGCATTTGTAAGCTTATCTTTTGTCTTGTTCATCTCTACTTTCCAATTAATTTGATTCGTATTAATTGGTCTATCAGGTACACCTTTTTTATCTATAGATTTTTTTACTTTAGGCTTGAAATCAAGCTCAACAATAACGTCTTTTTCTTTAATAGGGAATGGGATTTGTTTTTCGGTAGTCCCTGTAATTTTTACTTCATTAAACTCCGTACGAATGTTTAAATGCCCAGCTATATTAGGGTAATTTTCAACATATTCGTTAAAAGTCATCGTTACTTTGCCATCAGGCGTAACAACGAATGATCCAATCGTGTTTCCTTGTCCATCTATTAAATCTTCTGTAATGGTATTGTGGACAATAAAGTATTCTGGAAGTTGGAAAATAAAGTAATCATCTTTTTTGACGTTCAGTGACTCTAAAACTTCCCATGTAAAATCGATTTTGGTAATAGAATCTGGATTTGGACGATTATCCGTATTATTAAATGGTTTACCGTCTTTATCCGTTAATGTGACACCTGTTAAAATATTTTCTGTAATTTGCTTAGGTGATGGATCTGGATTATCAACAGGCTGTTCTGTTGTGTTATCACCAGGATTATCCGTAGGTTGCTGAGCCTCACCATTCTTTTGCTCTTCTGCCGGTTGCTGAGCCTCGCCATTCTTTTGCTCTTCCGCCGGTTGCTGAGCCTCGCCATTCTTTTGCTCTCCCGCCGGTTGCTGAGCCTCATTATTCTTTTGCTCTTCTGCCGGTTGCTGAGCCTCACCGTTCTTTTGCTCTTCTGCCGGTTGCTGAGCCTCGCCATTCTTTTGCTCTCCCGCCGGTTGCTGAGCCTCATCATTCTTTTGCTCTTCTGCCGGTTGCTGAGCCTCACCATTCTTTTGCTCTTCTGCCGGTTGCTGAGCCTCACCGTTCTTTTGCTCTTCTGCCGGTTGCTGAGCAGCATCCTTATCCGTAGTAGGTGAAGCTGGGTTATCTACTTGAACAGGAACTGAAATAGACTTAGCTGTTGCACCTAAAGGGAAAGAGAGTTGAACAGATTTTGCACCAGATTTTAAATCTGGATTGAATACTGTATCAATACTGATTTTTCCGTTAGCACCTTTGGAATCTTTTACTTGGTCGTTAAATACTAGTTTCATTTTGTTATCGTTTGCTTTAACAAAATATTGACCAATAATTTGTTGCTCTGCCATCAGATTTCCCTGTTGGTCACTTTTTACTTTTAATGCGTTAGGTATTTGGAGCACTGCTGAGTCTGTTTGTTGATCTTTTATTGACCAAGCATATTCTAGGTGAATGGTTGATCCTACTTGTATTAAGTTTTTAGGATTTAATGCTTCGTCAATAATATGATTTGTTGCATCTTTCATTTCAACAGTGTCAAATAATGAATTCCCTGTTAAGGTTTCCGCTTTTACTTGATTGTATGGAAAACTAGCAATTTGCGAAAATAGTACGAATACAATTAAACATATATTGAAAAGTTTTTTCATTGTGCCTCCTTTATGAATCCTTCTATTGCATAACAATGCTTTATGAAGAGATTATTTGTCATAGATCAATGTGCTTTACGTGATGCCTCCTTTACTACGTATACTCCTATAGGAAAAGTGTTCATATTCGATGTCTTGTAACGTAAAACAAATGCATATTTTAATAATATAGGGAGTGAATATACAAATTTCGACAAAAAATGTCGAATGAAATGCTGATAAGGAATGATATCAGACCTTTATAGAATGCGAGTTGTTATGTGGTTCTTTATAAAATAAGTACATACAAAAAATATGCAGTGAAATGCTTAAACTATTTTATAAGGATTTGTATTCTTGTAATGTGTAAAGAATCGTTATAAAGGTGAGTTTTACGATACATACTAACCAAAATAATGTATCCCATTGTAAAAAGTTCTTTCGTATTGAGGTAGTGATAAAATGTAGCTTGAATTTGGTCAGAATGAAGAAAATATGTACTATCTAAAAGAGTATACAATTCGTAGATCAAAGTGAAGACAGCGTTTTATAATAAATAGAACGCATTACTTTAATCGATGTTATTAAATAAAAAAAGAAGGTACTCCCTTGATTATCTTCTATAAGAGATAATCATCAATAACCTTCGTTAAAAATTATATATGTAAATGAAAAAGAGTTCAACCGTATTGCTTCTTTTCAAAATAGTATGTAAAAAGAACCGCTCCCTATTAAGAAGCGGTTCTTTTTATATTTCTGTTAAAATTATCGGTTCGCCGCGTGTTACGACAACTGTATGTTCACATTGTGCAACAAGGCTTTTATCAGGTGTAACGAATGTCCAACCATCATCGCCACGTTCGATAATATGATCAGCTTTCATAGAAATGAATGGCTCTACAGCGATAACAAGACCGTCTTTTAGAAGCGCATTATCCATTGGATCAAAATAGCTTAAAATGTGGTTTGGTGCTTCATGTAAGCTAAGACCAATACCGTGACCAGTTAAGTTTTGAATAACATTGTATCCATTTTTATGTGCAAAGTTTGAAACGGCACGACCAATTTGGTTTTGTTTTGAACCAGCTTTCACCTTTTTCATTGCTGCCCAAAAGGCATCAACAGCTGCTTGGCAAAGCTTTTCTTTTGCTTCATCTTCTCCAAGTACAAATGAAATACCTGTATCTGCATAATAACCATCAAGTGCTGCAGATACGTCGACATTTACAAGGTCGCCTTCTTTTAATACACGATCACCTGGAATACCGTGAGCAACTTCTTCGTTTACACTGATGCAAGTTACGCCAGGGAAATCATATTCTTTTTCAGGTGCAGAAATAGCACCATGCTCATCTAATACTTTTTTACCGATCAAATCAAGCTCTTTCGTTGTCATGCCTGGCTTCGCTTCTTTTTTCATTTCTTCACGTGCAAGCGCAACGATGCGGCCGATTTTTCGTAAGCCTTCTAAATCTTGTTCATTACGAATAATCATGAAAACCACTGTCCTTCCTCGAATATATATCTTACCCGATTGTATCATGTTTATTTTCGTCCTGCTACTCGCTTGCAGTATGGCGGATTGATTCCTCTCATAAAGAATACATGACAATTGTCATATCGATATCATGACGCATCATACTGTTTCCTAAGTTTTCCAAGGAATACAATGTAAATATAAGAAACAGCGGGGGTGGAGAGATGGAAAAGATTATTGAAGTAAGTAGTGTTTCTAAAACATTTAAACATAAAAAAGCAGTAAATAACGTTTCATTTCATGTGAATAAAGGAGAAATCGTAGCATTGCTTGGACCGAATGGTGCAGGGAAAACGACGACGATGTCGATGATGCTTGGATTAAAGGATCCGACGGAAGGAACGGTTTCTATATTCGGAAAGAGTCCAAAGCATAGAGATGTTCGTAATAGCCTCGGTGCGATGTTACAAGAAGTAAGTGTCATCGATAGCATTACAGTGGAAGAGGCAATTGAGTTATTCCGTAGCTATTATACGAACCCGGTAGCGAAAGAAACGTTGCTACAGTTATCGAATTTAAAATCAGAGAGAAAGCAAAGATGTGAGAAATTATCAGGAGGTCAAAAGAGAAGGTTAAATTTTGCACTCGCACTTGCAGGAAATCCAGATTTGTTATTTTTAGATGAGCCGACAGTTGGAATGGACATTACGTCTCGAAGAACATTTTGGGAAACAATTCGAAAGTTAGCAAGTGAAGGGAAAACGATTATTTTAACAACGCACTATTTAGAAGAAGCAGATGCATTAGCAAATCGTATTTTATTATTTGCGAATGGAAAGATTATCGCAGACGGTACGCCAGATGAGATGAAAGCGACGATTTCACGAAAAACAATCACGTTTTATTCGAAGGAAAGTATTCCTGCAAAATTACTAAAAGAATTACCAAACGTAACAGAAGTACAATCAAAAGAAGGACACTTCACTTTAGCAACAGAAGATACAGATGCAACGTTAAGAGCAATTTATGAAAAGAACTTACCTGTAACAGATGTTTCTGTTGAACGTGGAAGCCTTGATGAAGCATTTGAACAATTTATCACAAATCAGGAGGGGGAAATCGCATGAGAGCTTTATGGATGCAATGCAAAATAGAAATTTTACGTACGTTTCGTAATAAATTGTTTATCTTTTTCTCATTATTAATGCCAGTTATGTTTTATTACATTTTCACAAATGTGGTTCAAGTGCCACAAAACGGAGATGCGTGGAAAGCACATTATTTAATCTCAATGGCAACGTTCAGTATTGTAGGGACAGCACTTTTTAGTTTCGGTGTGAGAATTTCTCAAGAAAAAGGGCAGGGTTGGACACATCTTTTAAAAATTACACCACTTCCAGAGGGAGCGTATATAACAGCGAAGATTATCGCTCAAACTGTAGTGAATGCTTTTTCAATCTTAGTTATCTTTATCGCAGGAATATTAATTAATCATGTTGAGTTAACAGTAGGGCAATGGATTGGTGCTGGATTATGGTTGTTGTTAGGTGTGACACCATTTTTAGCGTTAGGAACAGTAATAGGTTCTATTAAGAAGGCGGATGCTGCTGCGGGCTTAGCGAATATTTTAAATATGTGTTTAGCAATTCTTGGTGGTCTATGGATGCCGATCGAAGTATTCCCGAAAATATTAAGATCTATTAGTGAATGGACACCAACATATCATTTTGGAAGCGGTGCATGGGATATTGTAGCTGGAAAATCAATTGGTTGGGAAAATATCGCGGTATTAGGAGGCTATTTCCTTATATTTGTTGTAGTATCAATATATATAAGAAAAAGACAGGAAGCGGTATAAATGATAGAGAAGAAGAGGATTGAGATTTTTCCGAAACATATGGGATTCTTTCCGTATATGTTTCTTGTGTATTTATTATTTCCAATTTACCATTTAGCGCAAGTGTCAGGATGGAAGTTTGTGCTAGGGAGCGGTATGTTGATACTTTTTATTATCACATACCGTCAACTTTATTTTGTTCAGAAGACGTTTGTTTTGTGGGCATGTATACAGATGGTGCTCATCTATTTATTTGCTTTATTTTATAATCCCTTCATGATATTCTTTGGCTTTTTCACGGCAAGTGCGATGGGATTTGCACCAAGTAAGAAAGTATTTCGGATATTACTATGTTTGTTAGTTGTAATGCTTGGAGCATTTGTATTTGTAAATATGAATCAACTAACACCGACAAGTTTAGTAAATGTCGTTCCAATGTTTATTTTAATGCTTCTTACACCATTTGGTATGCGCAACTTTAATCAGAAAAAGATGTTAAGAAATCAATTAAACGAAGCGAATGAGCAAATTAAAGATTTGGTGAAACGTGAAGAGCGGCAGCGAATCGCAAGAGATCTTCATGATACGTTAGGGCATACGCTATCTCTTATTACGTTAAAAAGTCAGCTCGTTGAGAAATTAATTGTGAAAAATCCAGAGCGCGCAAGTGCGGAAGCGAAAGAAATTACACAAACATCTCGTACCGCTTTAAAGCAGCTAAGAGAATTAATTTCTGATATGCGCATGATTACAGTAGAAGAAGAGCTTGAGCAAATAAAAGCGATCTTACAAGCTGCTAATATTGAATTAGAGATAAAACAAGAAACGAGTGCAAGTTCGTTATCACCCATTGAACAAAATATTTTAGGGATGTGTTTACGTGAAGCTGTTACGAATGTTGTAAAGCATAGTAAGGCGACACGTTGCACGGTTTCTGTACGAGAATCACAAGGTGAATTGATTTTGACAGTAGAAGATAACGGAATCGGTTTAGCAGATCAAAACCACGATGGAAATGGCATTCGTGGTATGAAGGAGCGAATCGCTCTTATTGATGGGTTTGTTGAGCTGGATGCAATCAATCCAGGGACACTATTAATAGTAAAAGTACCAGTTGTTATTAGAACAGGAAAAGATGAGGTGAAGGCATGATTCGTATCATTATTGCAGAAGATCAACGGATGCTTCGTGGTGCGTTAGGAGCCCTGCTTGATCTAGAAGATGATATTGAAGTAATTGGGCAAGCAGCGAACGGAGAAGAGGCGCTAAAACTAATCGAATCGTTAAAACCTGATGTAAGCATTATGGATATTGAAATGCCAATTCAAAGCGGGTTAGATGTTGCAGAAACGTTGAAGAAAGAAAAATCGGCATGTAAAGTAATGATTTTAACAACATTTGCGCGCCCTGGATATTTTGAGCGAGCAATGAAAGCTGGTGTGCACGGATATTTATTAAAAGATAGCCCAAGCGAGGATTTAGCGGCATCGATTCGCAACGTAATGAAAGGTAAACGAGAGATCTCTCAAGATTTAATGTTCGGCTTATGGCAGGAGCAAAATCCGTTATCAGATCGCGAAAAAGAAGTATTGCTACTTGCGAAAGAAGGAAAGACAGCAAATGAAATTGCAAAGACACTTTATCTTTCACCTGGTACAGTACGTAATTATATTTCTGAAGTATTAACGAAGCTGGATGCAAAAAATAGAATTGAGGCAATTACAATTGCAGAAGAAAAGGGATGGATATGAAAAGAAGTTTACCTATGAGTGGTAAACTTCTTTTTTTGTAATTCCGTCTCAGTTATATAGTCTGGAATTAGAGAGGGATATTGCGTCATGTAGATTTTACTTCATTTTTCGACAAAAAATTTGTTATAGTAGGATTAGGTTATCGGTCTAAATTCTGGATAACTTTACCACTAACAGTTGTGATTACTCCATTTTTATCTACTTTTATAATGAGATCTTGATCATATACTTTATAGTTTTTATAAGTTTGTGCAAGATAAAATTCGGTTTGATTTTCTTTATCGGTAGGTTGAAATTCTACATTTTTTCAGTTGTTACTTGCTCTTGTTGAGCCTTAGCCCCATTTACCTCACCTTTTAAATACTTTTTTGCAATATTTTCTTTTATATCATTTTGAGGTTGTGTTAATTTCTAAATTGTTAAGCTAGGCTGAGCAATTTCAACTTTTAGTTCATTTTGCCTAATTCTTAGGTGTGGGTAGCTTTTGCCGATAAAGGATAAAAAAGACCGAGTGTAATGGAAGCATGGGCAAGTTGTCTGCAATTTATCTATAATACTCCTAATCTATTATTGTATGTGAGATGAATTGTATGAAAAATTTGCCGAATTTTATATATATTATGCATTATTTCATATCAAAAATTGTCGAATTCACATTATTGTAGTGGTATGACAACTCGAAAAATTAGATTGTTATAGTGGGATGGTGAGTAAGTATGCACGCAGAAAAATTAGGAAGTGAAATTAAGAAAATTAGGATGATGCGGGGATTAACACAAAAACAGTTATCCGAGAATATATGTCATCAATCGGAAGTGAGCCGAATTGAATCGGGCGCGGTATACCCAAGTATGGATATATTGCAAGGTATTGCAGCAAAGTTACAAGTTCCCATTATCCATTTTTATGAGGTACTTATTTATTCTGACATGGAAAGGAATAAGCAGTTAAAAGACCGAATTATTATGCTCTGTAAGGAAAAGAAATATAAAGAAATTTATAATAAAGTATGGAATGAGTTGAAAAAGGAAGAATATCATCCTGAGCTTCAGCAGTTTCTTCAATGGCAATATCATGTAGCTGCTTACATATTGAAAAAAATTGATTACGAATATTGTATTTCAGAATTAAAGAAATTGCTCAATCAACAATTGGCAGGGATAGACGTATATCAGAACCTTTATATTGAAAACGCAATTGCAAACATTTACGCTGAAAATGGCCATTTTAAGAAGAGTATTGAGTTATATGAAAATATATTAAAACAATTAGAAGTATTACATGATAATAAAGAGTTTGATGTAAAGGTGAGACATAATCATGCAAAAGCATTATACTTGGACAATCAATACGAAGAAGCACTTTGTCATGCAAATAAAGCCATTGAATTATCGTGTCAAATTAATAGTATGACATTGATTGGACAGTTATACTATCGAAAAGTTGAATGCCTAGAAAAGTTAGAGTGTGATAGAGCAGAAATTGAAGATGCTTGCGAAAAAGCTTACTTCTTTTTCGATATATTAGGAAACCATACATTAAAAGAATCAATTATAAAAAGAATGAAGAAATAAACAAGATTTAAAAAGTAAATATGCATAATTGCATAAGATATGGATGGATTTTCATGATATATTTAAAGAAAAAAATGCGGGTGATGGAATATGAAAAAACTACTTATTGGTAGTCTGTTAACGTTAGCAATGGCATGGGGTATTTCATTAGGAGATACAGCTTTAGAGAAAAAACAAGTAATTTCTCATAATGATCAAGAAGTACAATTAGCTTCAGATGTACCTTTTGAATATTAAAAAAACAACCGTCTTACTTAGACGGTTGTTTTTTTGTGGAGTAACCTCCAAACGTCTTTACTAGAAACGGGCTTGCTAATAAAGAATCCTTGAATGTTGTCACAGTTTTGCTCATATAAAAACTTCCATTGTTCTTCGGTCTCTACACCTTCTGCAATCACTTCTAAATTTAGTTCTTTTGATAGTGTAATAATGGAAGAGATAATCGCCTCTTCTAAAGGACTAGTTGTAATGCCGCAAATAAATTCCCGAGCAATTTTTAATGTATTAATTGGATATTTTGTTAAATAAGCTAAAGAACTATAACCAGTTCCAAAGTCATCGATTGAAATTTGAATACCGAGATTTTGAAGCTGTTCTAGTTTTGCAACTACAGATTGATTTTGATTAATTGCAATGCTTTCCGTAATTTCAATATCTAGTGCTTCTGGTTTTAGTTCTGTTTCTTCTAACACTTTTGAAATGGTTGGAATTAAATTTGTATGGTTAAATTGAACAACAGATAAATTCACACCAACTTTCAAGTGAGAAAAACCTTGATTATGCCACCTTTTTGCCTCTAAGCAGGCGGTACGTAAAATCCAATTTCCAAGCTCAATAATAAATCCGGTTTCCTCTGCTAGAGGAATGAATTGAGCAGGCGATACGATACCAAGTTTTGGATGCTTCCAACGAATTAATGCTTCAAAACCGATAATTTGTTTTGTTTTTGTGCTTACTTGTGGCTGATATTCCAGGAAAAATTCATTTTGTTGTAATGCTTTTGCAAGTTCGCCTTCTAAAAATTGGATTTCATTTTGTGCGATACTTATTTCTTTTGAGAAGAAAACAAATCGATTTTTTCCATTTGCCTTCGCGCGATACATAGCCATATCAGCGTTTTTCATTAATTCAGTAACATCGGTTCCATAATCAGGGTACATTGCAATTCCGATACTCGGTGTAATAGACAGTTCTTCGCCTTGAATGAAGAATGGTTTGTTTAAAATATTTAAAATCTGTTCAGCAATAAAAGCCGCACTTTTTTCTGAGTACATATCTGGTAATAGAATTGTAAACTCATCTCCGCCTTGGCGAGCAACGACATCCTTTGAACGTAGGCAACTGCGTAATCGTTTTGCTACTTCAATTAATAATAGATCTCCGACATCGTGACCAAGTCTATCGTTAATTTTTTTGAATCTATCTAAATCAAGGAACATGACGGCAACATCATTCGCGCTAGTTTGAGCTGTATTTAAAATGTTTTTTAAATCTTTTTCAAACTTTCGGCGATTTGGTAATCCAGTAAGTGCATCATGAAAGGCTAAATGTTCTACTTGTTTTTGCTTTTCATATAAAGTTGTAATATCACGTGCTATGCCGAACATCCCAACAACTTCTTTGTTTATGAAAGTAGGGATGAGTGTAATGTGAAGGTAATAGTAATAGCCTTCTTTTTCTTTTGTGCGAACTTCTAAAGTTTGTGGTCTACCTTTTTTCGTTAGTTGTAAAGCTTTCTTTAGTAAATCATGGTCTTTTGAGTCAATAAAGTGTAAAAGGGAATAGCTTTCTACTTCACAATAGTAGGCAGTAAATAAGCTTTCGCAAGCTGTATTAGACTGTTGGAAAATACCATACATATTTAAAGAGAAAACAGCATCCGGGTGATCTTCGAATAAAGATTTATAACGTTGTTCACTTTTTGATAACGCAGATGCACCTTCTTCTACTTTGTCTTCTAGTTGTGTAGTCAACTGCTCGTATGTATCGATTAGTGCCTGATTATCTTTCCACATATAAAGTTGTCGTAAGAACAATAAGATGAGAGATAATACTAGACCGATCAACATGAACTTATCATCCCAAGGTTGAAAGATAATAAAAGAAAAAGTAATGATTATACTAAAATAAGGTAATATAAAGCGCACATAATCAAACCGATAATATTTTGTTTTCGTTTCATGCTGCATTGGTTTATCTAAAATATATAGTATGGATGACAAACCAATTAATAAAATCGAAGCAGTATGTATTAAGTAAGAGACTTCAGAAGAAGTTTTCATCCCTGCGTTTAATTGAAAGAGATGTATATATCCGTATACAAGTATGATAGTAAAGCCGATAATTAATGAGATTCTACTAGCAGAATATTGTTCTCGTCTATATAGACTAATAACGGCGTAAATGACTAATGATTGTGCAATAAAGTATCCAATTAAAACCCAATGATCTGTTGTTAACATACGAAAGCTTGAACGGTCTAAAATAAAAGTTAAGGTAAAATAAATATTCATAATAATGATAAAGATGCTATCGAATGAAAATTGAGCTAGGCCTCTAATAGAGTAATGTTTTATGAACTTTATAGCAAAGCCAGAAAAGAGCAAAATATATTGTACGATAAAAAAGGGTAATGCCGTATATGAGAATATGACTTGGTCATATATAGAAAGTGAATGAAGAAATAAAGTTATCTCCATTGTCAATCCACATAGGCAAGTGCATAGTAATAAAACCCAAAATAATTTATCACCGCGCTTCATTTTCTTAATAGCTTTATATAAGCAATAGCAAGAAAAGAGTGCAGCAAAACAAAATAAGAAGAGAATTCCAATTTCTTTTATATTCAAGTTCTTAGGAATAAGAAATATCCAAAGAGAAAATATAATTATATATATCATAACAAAGTGTACATATTTTTTTTGATTAATCATATTATGACTCCGTTTCAATAAAGTTGAATCACAGGTGGAAAATGCTAATTCCAATCATAGCATATAAAATAGGGTGTTTTTTACTAAAAAAATTACTTTTTTTGAAAAAAATAGCTCAACATTACAATTTACCATTGTAATGTTGAGCTATTTATTCTTTTTATTCCTCTTATAGCGGATAATTCATGTATGAATTGCAGCATCGCTAAATCTTTCTGTTTACTTTCAATCATAATATCGAAATTATGATTGATTTTTTTTGCAACGTGTAAGAAAGGTTTAATAAACTCTAAATCAATATATTCCGCGTGAGCCCTAAATTCTTTTTTTGATTTAGGGGAGGAAATATGAACTTTAGGAAGGATATTTGTATGTGCCCAAGTTTCAAAAATTGCAGGAAGTAACCCTTCTAACGGTTCTTCGCAAAGATTTGCCATGTGATGATGATAATCAAATACAAATGGA
Organism: Bacillus cereus group sp. BcHK124; assembly: GCF_027712065.1. Classification (NCBI taxonomy): domain Bacteria; kingdom Bacillati; phylum Bacillota; class Bacilli; order Caryophanales; family Bacillaceae; genus Bacillus; species Bacillus cereus group sp. BcHK124. The sequence goes on along the minus strand of NZ_JAQFPJ010000004.1, from coordinate 135,945 downwards.
ATCTTTTCTTTTTGGCAAATAGATAAAGTTTCAGCAGTTGTATATGTTTTATCATCATTTTCAAGTGTCATTTGCCTCTTTATATGTGCAGGAAGTTTTTTTATGTTTTCATGGAAACGTTCAACCGCTTTTTCTTTATTTCCGTAGGCACCACCTACATGGATGTTAATATAAGAAGAATCTGCAATTCCTATTGCATCTAATACTTTATAGTGATAAGTCATATCTGTAATAGCGTTAGTTGTAATGTGTGGCTTATCGCTTGTAAATAGCGTAAATTGATTTGGATGAAAACTTACTCGTAAATTATGTTCTTTAATTAATGCCCCAATTGTACGCCAAAGCGGTGTGAACAACCCGATGTAATCAAACTCGACTTCGGGATGTGTTGCAAGTGGGACGATGGAAGAAGATAAGCGATATAATGGAATTTCATGCGCTATATTGTAATGAAGAATACGTATTGTATGCTCAAGATTCTGTCGCGTAACATCGTATAATTTATCTTCTCGTTCTTGTTTACTAAGCTTTTGAAAGCTTGTAAATGTCATCGTTTTAGCCGGAGAACAGTCCCAGAGTGCCATTGCATGTGAGACATATCCGAAACGCATAATCATAATGAATACATCTCCTTTATACATTATCTTTCCTATAGAAAGAAAGCAAGTATTGTTCCTATCCATTCTTTTCCTCTATTAATGAGAGAATTCGGACTAACATCTTTCAAGGAAAGTAATGAAGCATTTTCTAGATCTTCGTGGAATTTATTTTTTACTGTTTGTATAAAATGTTCATCATATAAAAGGCAGTTGATTTCATGGTTAATATATAAACTTCTCATATCAAAGTTTGCAGTTCCGATATCACAGATGTAGTCATCAACTATAATAACTTTAGCGTGAAAAAAACCTTGTTGAAATGCGTAAATATTACAGCCAGCTTGTATTAACTTTCGGCAATATGGGAATTTTGCTTCTCGAACAAGGGGGTGATCCGCTTTTTCTGGAACGAGAATTGTGATTTGAACCCCGCGTTTTCGTGCTTCTAATAATGCATTCATAATTTTTCTTCCAGGAATGAAATATGGTGTACCGATAAAGAGTTCTTTTTCTGCGCTTTCAATTAAATATAAAAATGTATTTTGCAAGTAGGCCCCATCAGTAGGGATAAAACGATGCAGAATGGTTCCTGGTTGTTGCTTAGGAAAATAAAGAGATGCCTCTAATAAATTTTGGTCTGTATCGTCCAGCCAATCATGTAAAAATTGCCTTTGTAAATCTTGTATTCCTTCTCCTGTAAGACGTAAATGATAATCGCGCCATAATCCTAATTTTTGATTATGCCCTAAATATTCTTCTCCAATATTAAATCCACCAATATAACCAATTTTCCCGTCGATAACTGTAATTTTTCTATGGTTTCTTTGATTTGCAGAAAAGAAAGGAAAAGGAAACTTTACTTTGTGACAAAATGAAAAAGAGACACCATGTTTTTGTAGGGAGCGAATGGCCTCATTTGATAAATGATGGCTTCCCAATCGATCGAGTAGAAGTCTTACTTCAATTCCTTCCTTTGCCTTGTCAATAAGTAACTTTAAAAATTCCCGGCTGATTTTATCGTTTTTTACAATGAAGAACAAAACGTGCACATGGTGTTTCGCCTGTTTTATATCAGTAAATAGAGCGTCATACAAATCTTTTCCGTATGTATAAAGGTGAAAATCACTTTGGCGTAAAGGGAAAGAACGAGAACGTACACGCTTTAAATGAACAATTCTCCCATAAGAAAGATCAATTACAATCCAGAGAGTGCTACCTATTAATAAGAGAGATAAGAAGAACATGAGTAAATTCCCTCCTTCACGGTCTTTTCACCATTCGTTTTTTATAAATCAAACATTCATTTTATCCTGTTATTTGTGGGCTAATAATTAGTAGGGAGTAAATAACTTCTACTGATTAAAGTTTCACTTTATAGTTTCACCGAAATAAACAGCTTTATTAAAAAATATGTTGTTGTATAACAAAAAACTGTTGACTGAATGCTCACTCATTATATAATGAAGGTAGGGGATAAAATTCAGAAAATTATATGTTTTTGAAGATTCTAAAAAAGAAAGAAGGCTTACAAAGAGAGGGGTAGCATAAAAATGAATAGCTTACTGATCATGAATTGGCTGGCTGCCATTGCTGTTATTGCTTATGCGGGATATTTGTTTGTGTATCTTATACGAACGAGGATGGCCTACATACAGTTAGGAAAAAAGATTGAATTTGACCGTCGTTTTAAAGAGCGTTGGGATCTCCTTAAGGTCAATGTTTTCGGTCAGAAAAAGCTGCTGAAAGATAAAAAGAGCGGCATTATTCACGTTATGTTCTTTTACGGATTTATTCTTGTCCAATTTGGAGCAATTGACTTCGTTTGGAAAGGACTCGCACCAGGATCACATCTTCCACTTGGACCACTATACCCTGCATTTACATTCTTCCAGGAAATTGTCACACTTGTTATTTTAATTGCAGTCTTTTGGGCTTTTCATCGACGTTATGTTGAGAAGCTAGTTCGTTTAAAACGTAATTTCAAATCAGGCCTTGTTCTTATCTTCATCGGTGGCTTAATGATTTCTGTGCTACTCGGTAATGGGATGGGAATTATATGGCATGGCGAGGAGCTTTCATGGAGTGAGCCAATCGCTTCTGCAATCGCTTACGTTTTCTCAGGGATAAATGAAACCGCAGCCATTTCTCTGTTCTATTTCTCTTGGTGGGTGCATTTACTAATTTTGTTAACGTTTTTAGTTTATGTTCCACAATCGAAACACGCGCATTTAATTGCGGGACCAGCTAACGTTTTCTTCGGCCGTCTTTCAAATCCAGGGAAACTTGAAAAGATTGACTTTGAAGATGAAACACAAGAAACATTTGGTGTTGGTAAAATCGAAGACTTTAGACAAAATCAGCTTATTGATTTATACGCTTGCGTAGAGTGTGGTCGTTGTACAAATATGTGTCCGGCAACAGGAACAGGGAAAATGTTATCGCCGATGGATTTGATTTTAAAACTTCGCGATCATTTAACTGATAAAGGAGCTGCAGTGACATCAAAAGCACCGTGGGTTCCGGTAGTTGCTTTTAATAATACACAAGGAAATCAGTTAGCGATGATGGCAGCGGGGAAAGGACAACAAGAATCTGCAGCCACAACACTCGCTTACGATCCGAGTTTAATTGGAGATGTTATTACAGAAGAAGAGATTTGGGCTTGTACAACGTGTCGTAACTGTGAGGATCAGTGTCCGGTTATGAATGAGCACGTTGATAAAATTATTGATTTACGCCGCTATCTCGTTTTAACAGAAGGAAAGATGGATGCGGAAGCGCAACGTGCGATGACAAACATCGAGCGTCAAGGGAATCCGTGGGGTCTAAACCGTAAAGAGCGTGAAACTTGGCGCCAAGGTGATGATGAAGTAACGGTTCCAACTGTAAAAGAAAAATCGAAAGCTGGCGAGGAGTTCGAATATTTATTCTGGGTTGGTTCAATGGGATCATATGATAATCGTAGTCAGAAGATTGCGATATCGTTTGCGAAGTTGATGAACGAAGCAGGCATTTCATTTGCAATACTCGGTAATAAGGAGAAGAACTCTGGAGATACACCGCGCCGCCTTGGAAATGAATTTGTCTTCCAAGAGATGGCGACAAAAAATATTGAGGAATTTGAAAAAGCAGGAGTGAAGAAAATCGTTACGATTGACCCTCATGCTTATAACACATTTAAAAATGAGTATCCGGACTTTGGCTTGCAAGCAGAAGTCTATCATCATACAGAACTGTTAGCTCAGTGGGTGAAAGAAGGACGCTTAAAACCGGTTCACGCTATTGAGGAAACAGTTACGTACCATGATTCCTGCTACTTAGGGAGATACAACGAAGTATACGAAGCGCCACGAGACATTTTGAAAGCGATTCCTGGTGTGAACCTTGTAGAAATGGCACGTAACCGTGAAACGGGAATGTGCTGTGGAGCAGGTGGTGGCTTAATGTGGATGGAGGAAACAACAGGTTCACGCATTAACGTTGCTCGTACAGAACAAGCATTAGCTGTACAGCCATCCATTATCGGTACAGGATGTCCTTATTGCTTAACGATGATTAGTGATGGGACGAAAGCGAAAGAAGTTGAAGAGAAAGTTCAAACTCTCGATGTAACAGAGATTTTAGAACGCTCAGTGATTGGACAGAAGAAAGAAGCAATCTAGTTTGTAGGAATGCATACAACTTTAGAAAGAGGTGCAATTATTGCACCTCTTCTCAACGTAGGAACACCGAGCGCACGCTCAGTGATAAAAAGAAATGGGGGAAAGAAACATGAGTAAAACAGTTATTTTAAGTGCTGCAAGAACACCAGTTGGGAAATTTGGAGGGTCTTTAAAAGATGTAAAAGCAACAGAACTTGGAGGGATTGCAATTAAAGCGGCGCTTGAAAGAGCAAATGTTTCTGCTAGTGATGTTGAGGAAGTTATATTCGGAACGGTTATTCAAGGTGGACAGGGACAAATTCCATCACGCCAAGCGGCGAGGGCTGCTGGAATCCCTTGGGAAGTGCAGACGGAAACAGTGAATAAAGTTTGTGCGTCGGGGCTTCGTGCGGTTACGTTAGCGGATCAAATTATTCGTACTGGCGATCAATCATTGATTGTAGCTGGTGGTATGGAGTCGATGAGTAACAGTCCTTACATTTTACGAGGAGCAAGATGGGGATACAGAATGGGCAACAACGAAGTCGTTGATTTAAACATTGCTGACGGTTTAACATGCGCATTTTCTGGTATACACATGGGTGTTTATGGCGGAGAAGTTGCGAAGGAAGATGGAATTTCTCGCGAAGCGCAAGATGAATGGGCATATCGTAGCCACCAACGTGCGGTTTCAGCACATAATGAAGGACGTTTTGAAGAGGAAATCGTGCCAGTAACGATTCCGCAAAGAAAAGGCGATCCTATTGTCGTTGCAAAGGATGAGGCGCCACGCGCGGATACAACAATTGAAAAGTTAGCAAAATTAAAACCTGTATTTGATAAAACAGCGACAGTGACAGCTGGTAATGCACCAGGCTTAAACGATGGTGGTGCTGCACTTGTATTAATGAGCGAAGACAGAGCGAAGCAAGAAGGAAGAAAGCCGTTAGCGACAATTTTGGCACATACAGCAATTGCAGTGGAGTCTAAAGATTTCCCGAGAACGCCAGGTTATGCAATTAACGCATTGCTTGAAAAAACAGGAAAGACAATTGAAGACATCGATTTATTCGAGATTAATGAAGCATTTGCAGCAGTAGCAATTGCAAGTACAGAGATTGCGGGAATTGATCCAGAAAAATTGAATGTAAATGGCGGCGCAGTGGCGATGGGGCATCCGATTGGAGCAAGCGGAGCGCGCATTATCGTTACACTAATCCATGCACTGAAGCAACGCGGCGGCGGAATTGGAATTGCTTCGATTTGTAGCGGTGGTGGTCAAGGTGATGCAGTGATGATTGAAGTTCACTAATTAAGATTAGACGGTATATAGTTTATTGAAAATTAAGGGGGAAGAAGAAATGAGTGTACAAAAAATTGTTGTAATTGGTGCAGGACAAATGGGATCAGGAATTGCACAAGTATGTGCAATGGCAGGATACGATGTGAAGGTACAAGATTTAAAACAGGAGCAATTAGATAGAGGATTGGCTATTATTACGAAAAACTTAGCACGCCAAGTAGAAAAGGGGCGCATGAAGGAAGAAGAAAAGGAAGCGACATTAAACCGTCTTGCAGTAACGCTTGATTTAGATTGTGTGAAGGAAGCGGATCTTATTATCGAAGCAGCTGTCGAGAAAATGGATATTAAAAAGAAAATCTTTGCGAATTTAGATGAAATTGCTCCAGAACACGCAATTTTAGCGACAAATACGTCATCTTTGCCAATTACAGAAATTGCCGCGGTAACGAAACGTCCGGAAAAAGTAATCGGTATGCACTTTATGAATCCAGTTCCGGTTATGAAACTTGTTGAAATTATTCGTGGTTTGGCTACAGATGATGCGGTATACGAAACAATTGAGGATATTACGAAGAAAATTGGCAAAGTACCAGTTGAAGTAAATGATTTCCCAGGATTTGTATCGAACCGTATTTTATTACCGATGATTAACGAAGCAATTTATACGTTATATGAAGGTGTAGCGACGAAAGAAGCAATTGATGAAGTAATGAAACTTGGTATGAATCACCCGATGGGCCCTTTAACGCTCGCTGATTTTATCGGTTTAGACACATGTTTATACATTATGGAAGTGTTGCATGAAGGTTTAGGTGATAGTAAATATCGCCCATGTCCATTGCTACGTAAGTACGTAAATGCAGGATGGTTAGGACGTAAAACAGGTCGTGGTTTCTACGTTTACGAATAAATCCCCCTTTGTTACAAAATAGTGGTCTTACCAAATTGTTAAAAGGTTATATAGCAAATGGAGGCGGAGTATATGAACTTTCGTTTTAATGAAGAGCAGCAAATGATGAGGAAAATGGTTCGAGATTTTGCACAGAAGGAAATTGCTCCCTTTGTTCCTAGTATGGAACAAGGGGTGTTCCCAAAAGAGATTTTGCAGAAGATGGGTGAGCTTGGATTAATGGGAATTCCAGCGCCTGCAAAATACGGTGGTGCAGAAATGGATTTTATTTCTTACATTTTAGCAATTGAAGAAATTTCGAAGGTAAGCGCAACGGTTGGTGTAATTTTAGCTGTACATACGTCAGTTGGAATGAACCCGATTTTATATTTCGGAACAGAAGAACAGAAAGAGAAATACGTTTCTAAACTTGCGACTGGTGAATATTTAGGTGCATTTGCATTAACAGAACCAAATGCAGGATCGGATGCAGGAAGTTTGAAATCAAGAGCTGTGAAGAAAGGCGATCATTACATTATTAATGGATCGAAGGTGTTCATTACAAATGGTGGTGAAGCAAGTACATATATTGTATTCGCTTCTACAAATCCAGAGGCAGGAAAGAGTGGGATTTCTGCATTCATAGTAGAGAAAGATACACCAGGCTTAATTATCGGTAAAGATGAGCATAAAATGGGACTGCTCGGTTCTCGCACTGTACAACTTACGTTCGAGGATATGAAGGTACCGGCTGAGAATTTACTTGGTGAAGAAGGACAAGGATTTAAGGTAGCGATGGCGAATTTAGATGTTGGACGAATTGGAATTGGGGCGCAAGCATTAGGTATTGCTGAAGCGGCGCTTGCATGTGCGATTGATTATGCGAAAGAACGTGAGCAATTCGGAAAGCCAATTGCGGCGCAGCAAGGGATTGGCTTCAAACTTGCAGATATGGCAACTAGCGTAGAAGCGGCGCGATTACTTGTATATAGGGCGGCATCGCTAAGAGCGCAAGGATTACCATGTGGTAAAGAAGCATCTATTGCGAAATTATTCGCTTCTAAAACGGCTGTTGAAGTTGCGATTGAAGCAGTGCAAGTATTTGGTGGTTACGGTTATACGAAAGATTATCCAGTAGAAAGATTTTTCCGTGATGCGAAAATCACGCAAATATATGAAGGAACGAGTGAAATACAGAAACTTGTTATTAGCCGGGCTTTATAAAAGCACAAGGGGGAGACGGGCATGCATTTTAAACTATCAGAAGAACATGAAATGATAAGAAAAATGGTTCGGGACTTTGCTAAGAACGAAGTAGCACCGACAGCAGCTGAACGTGATGAAGAAGAGAGGTTTGATCGTGCGCTATTTGATCAAATGGCAGAGCTTGGTTTAACCGGAATTCCGTGGCCTGAAGAATACGGCGGAATTGGAAGCGATTACTTGGCGTATGTAATTGCTATTGAAGAATTATCACGCGTATGTGCTTCTACAGGTGTAACATTGTCTGCACATACTTCACTTGCTGGTTGGCCAATTTTTAAATTTGGAACAGAAGAGCAAAAGCAAACATTTTTACGACCGATGGCTGAAGGAAAGAAAATTGGTGCATACGGCTTAACGGAGCCAGGATCTGGATCGGATGCTGGTGGAATGAAGACAATCGCCAAAAGAGATGGAGACCATTATGTATTAAATGGATCAAAAATATTTATCACTAATGGTGGTATTGCTGATATTTATGTTGTTTTCGCATTAACTGATCCTGAATCGAAGCAGCGTGGCACGAGTGCATTTATAGTGGAAAGTGATACACCAGGATTTTCAGTTGGGAAGAAGGAGAGTAAATTAGGGATTCGCTCTTCACCAACAACTGAAATTATGTTCGAAGATTGCCGTATTCCTGTAGAGAATTTACTAGGGGAAGAAGGACAAGGGTTTAAGATAGCGATGCAAACATTAGATGGTGGCCGTAACGGTATTGCGGCGCAAGCGGTTGGTATTGCACAAGGGGCTTTAGATGCTTCCGTAGAATATGCAAGAGAGCGTCATCAGTTTGGGAAGCCGATTGCGGTGCAGCAAGGGATTGGCTTTAAACTTGCAGATATGGCAACGGATGTGGAGGCGGCGCGTCTTCTAACATATCAAGCAGCTTGGCTGGAATCGGAAGGACTTCCTTATGGGAAAGAGTCGGCGATGTCAAAAGTATTTGCAGGCGATGCCGCGATGAAGGTGACGACTGAAGCGGTACAAGTATTTGGTGGTTACGGTTATACGAAAGATTATCCGGTAGAGCGATACATGCGAGATGCAAAGATTACACAGATATATGAAGGAACACAAGAGATTCAAAGGCTCGTAATTTCTCGTATGTTAACGAAGTAGGATCAAAGGCGTAGGTATTTTCCTACGCTTTTTCCTTCCAAAAAATAATAGAGAGGTGAAGGGGATGGTTAAACATAATGTGCATGCATCAGTGAAAGATGAAAAATTAGTCGCGTTAAGGCGTGAACAAATGATTAAAGGTGCAGTGCAACTGTTTAAACAAAAAGGATTTCCGCGTACAACAACGAGAGAGATTGCAAAGGCAGCTGGATTTAGTATTGGAACGCTTTATGAATACATTCGTACAAAAGATGATGTTTTGTATTTAGTTTGTGATAGTATTTATGAACATGTAAAAGAAAGATTAGAGGAAGTAGTTTGTACGGAAAAAGGAAGTGTAGAAAGTTTAAAGATAGCAATAACGAATTATTTTAAAGTGATGGACGAATTGCAGGAAGAAGTATTAATAATGTATCAAGAGGTACGCTTCTTACCGAAAGAATCACTCCCGTACGTATTAGAAAAGGAGTTTCAAATGGTAGGAATGTTTGAGAATATTTTAGAACAGTGTACGGAAAACGGAACATTTACATTAAATAAAAAAGAAATACAGCTTCTTGCGCATAATATTTTTATACAAGGACAGATGTGGGGATTTCGACGTTGGGCGCTGCAAAAGCTATATACGCTCGAAGAATATACAGACATGCAAATTAGGTATGTATTACAAGGGGCCCATATGCTTCCGAAATAAGGAATGTATACTACCCTATAAAAGTTTCCCGTTTTTTTTGTAGCATATTTGTGCGACTTTTGTTTATAATGAATAGTATGGATTTTTTTAAGCAGGCCGTTATATATAAGGTTATATTTGATGAAAGGAAGTGCCGCATAAGTGGATTTTAAGCAATATTCACCAGAAGAGCTAAAAGAATGTTCAATGATTGAAGTTGTACATAGCGTTTTAGGGGATAAAAAACAAGCAACGACATTCAACGAGTTGGTTCAAGAAATCGCTCAAGTGCTGGGACTATCTCAAGAGCAAGTTAATGCGAAAATCGCACAATTTTATACAGACTTAAACATCGATGGACGTTTCATTAATTTAGGAGAAAATCGTTGGGGTCTACGCAGCTGGTACCCATACGAGCAAATTGATGAAGAAATCTTGCCTCAACCAAAACCGAAGAAGAAACGTAAAGTTGAAGAAGACGGTTTTGACGACTACATTGACGAAGATGAAGATGACTTTGATGATGTAGACGGAAATGAAGACGAAGATGATGATGTAGAAGATTTGGACAAGGTTCTTGAAGACGAAGACGGAGACGACGATGATCTTGATGATTTAGACGAAGATGAAGATGACTTCGCTGAAGAAGAACTTGAGTATGATGAAACTGAAGAAGAAGAAGAGGAAGAACTGTAGTTCTTGACTTTTCATTATCGTCCATGTAGAATCATTTTTGGGCTCTTTAAAAAAGGACGATAATACTTTTAAAGTGTAAATATAAAAGAAAATTGCTCCCTACTTATTACTTTATGTGATGAGGGGAGCAATTTTCTTTTTTGTTTTTTGTTTAGAAAATAAAAAGAGTCTAACAATAAGATGGATACATTGTTATCTACATACGTTGCGCTTTGCAACGGTGATTATATAACAGCAAAATAGAAGGGAGCTTTTTCATGACTAAGTATATTTTTGTAACAGGCGGTGTAGTATCGTCTCTAGGAAAAGGTATTACAGCAGCATCTCTTGGAAGACTTTTAAAAAATCGTGGTTTAAACGTAACGATTCAAAAGTTTGATCCATACATTAACGTAGACCCAGGGACTATGAGCCCATACCAACACGGTGAGGTATTCGTAACAGATGATGGTGCAGAAACTGACTTAGACCTTGGTCACTATGAGCGTTTCATCGACATCAATTTAAATAAATACAGCAACGTAACAACAGGTAAAATTTACTCTTCAGTTCTTCAAAAAGAGCGTCGTGGTGAATACCTAGGAGGAACAGTTCAAGTTATTCCTCACATTACTAACGAAATTAAAGAGCGCGTATACCGTTCTGGTCGCGAAACAAACGCGGACGTTGTTATTACAGAAATCGGTGGAACTGTTGGTGACATTGAGTCTCTACCATTCTTAGAAGCAATCCGTCAAATTAAGAGCGACATCGGTCGTGACAATGTAATGTACATTCACTGTACGTTAATCCCGTACTTAAAAGCAGCGGGTGAAATGAAAACAAAACCAACGCAACATAGCGTTAAAGAGCTTCGCAGTTTAGGTATTCAACCAAATATTATCGTTGTTCGTACAGAAATGCCTGTTTCTCAAGATATGAAAGACAAGCTTGCATTATTCTGTGACATTGATACAAAAGCAGTTATTGAAGCACGCGATGCAGATACTTTATATGCAGTTCCATTATCTCTTCAAGAGCAAAATATGGACCAAATCGTTTGCGATCACTTAAAATTAGACAATCCAGCTGCAGATATGACAGAGTGGACTGCGCTAGTTGAAAAAGTGCGTAACCTTTCTAAGAAAACAAAAATCGCTCTTGTTGGTAAGTACGTAGAGCTTCAAGATGCATACATTTCTGTTGTAGAAGCACTTCGTCATGCAGGTTACTCTTTCGACACAGATGTAGAAGTGAAATGGGTAAATGCTGAGCACGTAACAGCAGAGAACGTACAAGAATTAGTAGGAGACACAGATGGTATCCTTGTACCAGGTGGCTTCGGTGATCGTGGTGTAGAAGGTAAAATCGTTGCAATTCAATATGCTCGTGAAAACAAAGTTCCATTCCTAGGAATTTGCTTAGGTATGCAACTTGCATCAATCGAATTCGCACGTAACGTATTAGGATTAGAAGGAGCTAACTCTTCTGAAATCAATCCTGACACACCTTATGCAATCATCGACTTATTACCAGAACAAAAAGATGTAGAAGACTTAGGTGGTACACTTCGTCTTGGTCTATACCCATGTAAGCTTGCTGAAGAAACAAATGCTTACAACGCTTACAATGAGCCGGTTGTATATGAGCGTCATCGTCATCGTTATGAGTTCAACAATCAATTCCGTCCGGATATGGAAAAAGCAGGATTTGTATTCTCTGGTACAAGCCCAGACGGCCGTTTAGTTGAAATCGTTGAATTGAAAGATCACCCTTGGTTCGTAGCAGCACAGTTCCACCCAGAACTTGTTTCTCGTCCAAACCGTCCACAACCATTGTTCCATGACTTCGTAAGAGCGTCTATTACGAATAAAGAGAGCAAGTAATAAAAAAGCGCCTGAAATAGGGCGCTTTTTTTAATATTCATTTAACATTTCATCGATTGTAAATTTGATTCCGTGATATGCAAATAAAGCTATCATTAAGCTTGGGAATCCGTAGCGATTACCTTCATCGTCTGGAATAAGCCCTTTTAACAATTTCGTATCAATATGTACATCTGTATATTGTTCTAGTGATTCATTGCCTTCTTGAATAGCAGAAATGCCGACAATAGAGTGTCCATCTGCTTGAAGTTTTTTTGCTATTGCTACAACTTCTTCATCTGTTGAAAAACGGCTAATAAGAAGTACACGATCTGCAGAAGTTACTTCTACTTCCTTACCATTTTCAAATAGTCGTTTTGCTTGCTTCATTGGTTCAGCACCGAATAGCGCTTCAGCAACAACGCCCTCCATTTCATTTGTACCATGTAAATAAATGAAACCTTCGCCAACTAATGCTTGAGCAAGTAGACGGGCGCTATCTTCTATATTCATTTCCTCTTTTTGAGAAACTCTGGAGAAATAACCGCTTAATTGGGTTGAAAAAATTTTTAACATAATGTTACTCCCTTCGTACGTGTTTACCGGCTTTCATTATAGTTTATTTTTTTAGAAAGGTGAAATCGAAGGTGGCATAACAAAATGGGAAACGGTAAAATAAGAAAGAAATAGGAAGGAATTTGGTAAAGAATAGCGAAAATTAATCGTTAAGATATAAGAAGCTTTAAATCTTGTACTTACACAGAAAGGTTGGGAGTTATGGAAGGGAAAATTTTAATCGTTGATGATCAATATGGCATTCGTGTGTTATTACATGAAGTGTTCCAAAAAGAAGGTTATCAGACATTCCAAGCAGCGAATGGATTTCAAGCTTTAGATATCGTGAAAAAAGATAATCCAGATTTAGTTGTGTTAGATATGAAAATTCCAGGTATGGATGGTATAGAGATTTTAAAGCATGTAAAAGAAATTGATGAGAGTATTAAAGTGATTTTAATGACTGCTTATGGAGAGCTTGATATGATCCAAGAAGCAAAAGATTTAGGTGCTTTAATGCATTTTGCTAAACCATTTGATATTGATGAAATTCGTCAAGCGGTGAGAAATGAGCTCGCTGTAGAGGCTTAAAAATGAATTTTTTATAAAAAATATGGAAAAAAGCGTTTACATGGACTATTGTGCAGGTGAATACGGTTGAGTTTTTGAGTACAAGTTGTTATCCTATTGAGTGTAGAAAAAAGTCCGGTATGTAGATATACATATTTTACCTTATTCTGGTCATACTACCAGCGATAAGAACTTATCGGATACAAAAAACGTTTTTTAGGAGGATTCACCATGCCTTTAGTTTCTATGAAAGAAATGCTAAACAAAGCACTAGAAGGAAAATACGCAGTTGGTCAATTCAACATGAACAACTTAGAGTGGACTCAAGCTATCTTAGCTGCTGCGGAAGAAGAAAAATCTCCTGTAATCCTAGGTGTATCTGAGGGTGCAGCTCGTCATATGACTGGTTTCAAAACAGTTGTAGCTATGGTTAAAGCTTTAATCGAAGAAATGAACATCACTGTTCCTGTAGCGATTCACCTTGACCATGGTTCAAGCTTCGAAAAATGTAAAGAAGCAATCGATGCAGGTTTCACATCTGTAATGATCGACGCTTCTCACCACCCATTCGAAGAAAACGTAGAAACTACTAAAAAAGTAGTAGAATACGCACACGCTCGTAACGTATCTGTTGAAGCTGAGCTTGGAACAGTTGGCGGACAAGAAGACGACGTAATCGCTGAAGGCGTAATTTACGCTGACCCAGCTGAGTGTAAGCACCTTGTTGAAGCAACAGGTATCGATTGCCTAGCTCCAGCTTTAGGTTCTGTACACGGTCCTTACAAAGGTGAGCCTAACTTAGGATTCGCTGAAATGGAACAAGTTCGTGACTTCACTGGCGTACCTTTAGTATTACACGGTGGTACTGGTATCCCAACTGCTGATATCGAAAAAGCTATCTCTTTAGGTACTTCAAAAATCAACGTAAACACTGAGAACCAAATTGAGTTTACAAAAGCTGTTCGTGAAGTATTAAACAAAGACCAAGAAGTTTACGATCCTCGTAAATTTATCGGACCTGGCCGCGACGCTATCAAAGCAACTGTTATTGGTAAAATTCGCGAATTCGGTTCTAACGGTAAAGCGTAAGAATAAAATTCCGTTTTGGAAACCGTCTACTCTTTTAGACGGTTTCCTTTCGTTGTATAATGAAAGCGTGAACAAGTCTAAAGATTTTATCATTTTGTTTTTGAAATAGAAAATAATGTGCATAGTCCTATTAATAAATGTGATAACGTATCTAAATTGATAAAGTAAATTCGATAAATAGTTAATCTTTATCTTTTTGTATTACAGGAGAAATGAAGATAATGGTTTCCTATTTATTGAGTTTTGGGATGGAAAAGTAATTGAGATTCTTAAGGGGGAGCTTTCTATAAAAATATAGAAAGTAAATACATTCACAAGAAGGGAGCTCAATATGGAAAAATTGCTAATTGAAGGCGGAAGAGCTTTAAATGGAACAATTCGCGTGAGTGGTGCAAAGAACAGCGCCGTTGCACTAATTCCAGCGACAATTTTAGCAGATACTCCAGTAACTATTGGTGGTGTCCCTAATATTTCGGACGTGAAAATGTTAGGGGACTTACTAGAGGAAATTGGAGGGAGAGTGACTTATGGACAGGAGGAAGAGATGGTAGTCGATCCTTCTAACATGGTTGCAATGCCTTTACCAAATGGAAAAGTGAAAAAATTGCGTGCTTCTTATTATTTAATGGGTGCGATGCTTGGCCGTTTTAAAAAAGCTGTTATTGGGCTTCCAGGTGGATGTCACTTAGGACCGAGGCCGATTGATCAGCACATTAAAGGGTTTGAAGCGTTAGGTGCACATGTTACGAATGAACAAGGTGCTATCTATTTAAGAGCAGATGAACTACGCGGGGCACGTATTTATTTAGATGTTGTTAGTGTAGGAGCTACGATTAATATTATGCTAGCAGCTGTACGAGCGAAAGGTAGAACTGTTATTGAAAACGCAGCGAAAGAACCAGAGATTATTGATGTAGCTACACTGTTAACTAGCATGGGAGCACGTATTAAAGGTGCTGGTACAGATGTAATCCGAATTGATGGTGTGGATTCACTGCACGGTTGTCATCATACGATCATTCCAGATCGTATTGAAGCGGGTACGTATATGATTTTAGGTGCTGCGTCAGGAGGAGAAGTAACAGTTGATAATGTTATTCCTCAGCATTTGGAGTCAGTTACCGCAAAATTAAGAGAAGCTGGTGTCCAAGTTGAAACGAATGATGACCAAATTACAGTGAACGGTGATAGAAGATTAAAAGTAGTTGATATAAAAACGCTTGTATATCCAGGTTTCCCAACAGATTTACAACAGCCGTTTACAACACTTTTAACAAAGGCGCATGGAACGGGTGTTGTAACGGATACGATTTATGGCGCACGTTTTAAACATATTGATGAATTACGTCGCATGAATGCGCAAATTAAAGTAGAAGGTCGGTCAGCTATCGTAACTGGTCCTGTTTTATTACAAGGTGCAAAAGTGAAAGCGAGTGATTTGCGAGCTGGAGCAGCCCTTGTTATTGCAGGATTGATGGCGGATGGAATTACAGAAGTAACCGGACTTGAGCATATTGATCGTGGCTATGAAAATATAGTAGACAAGCTTAAAGGGCTTGGTGCAAACATTTGGCGAGAACAAATGACAAAGCAAGAAATTGAAGAAATGAAGAACGCATAAGTGATACTTCCGCGAGGGGGAAGCGAAGCATCACTACTTGCGGAAGTACACTTTATAGAAAAACACGGTTCACAAAATACGGCAGAAATATAAAGGCTTAAAGGAGAGGGATTATCGTGGAAAGAAGTTTATCTATGGAGTTAGTACGTGTAACAGAGGCTGCAGCTTTATCATCAGCGCGTTGGATGGGACGCGGGAAAAAGGATGAGGCAGACGGTGCAGCAACATCAGCTATGCGTGATGTATTTGATACAATTCCGATGAAAGGTACAGTTGTAATTGGTGAAGGTGAAATGGATGAAGCACCAATGCTATATATCGGAGAAAAATTAGGTACAGGATATGGTCCGCGTGTAGACGTTGCAGTTGATCCTTTAGAAGGGACAAACATTGTAGCAGCTGGTGGATGGAATGCTCTTGCTGTTATTGCAATTGCAGATCATGGTAATTTGTTACATGCTCCTGACATGTACATGGATAAAATCGCGGTTGGCCCAGAAGCGGTTGGGGCGGTCGATATTGATGCGCCTATTATCGATAACTTACGTGCAGTTGCGAAAGCGAAAAACAAAGATATTGAAGATGTTGTAGCGACAGTTTTAAACCGTCCACGTCATCAAGCAATTATTGAAGAAATTCGTAAAGCTGGTGCTCGCATTAAATTGATTAATGATGGAGACGTAGCTGGCGCAATCAACACAGCATTTGATCGTACAGGTGTAGATATTTTATTCGGCTCTGGTGGTGCGCCTGAGGGTGTGTTAGCGGCAGTTGCATTAAAATGTTTAGGTGGAGAAATTCACGGGAAATTATTACCACAAAACGAAGCTGAATTGGCGCGTTGCAAAAAGATGGGCATAGACGACATCAACCGCATCCTTCGCATGGAGGACTTAGTAAAAGGTGACGATGCAATCTTCGCAGCAACAGGTGTAACAGACGGAGAACTATTACGCGGCGTTCAATTTAAAGGTAGCGTAGGAACAACACAATCCCTTGTTATGCGCGCAAAATCAGGCACAGTACGCTTCGTAGACGGACGTCACAGCTTAAATAAAAAACCGAACTTGGTTATTAAATAAAAAGTGGAAGCGGCTCGCTCAGAATGGGAGGGGGAAGAAGTGAAGCCACCGACCATTCTAGCTGATGAAACTAGATTAAATAAAAAGCGAAGACAAATTTTCTTGTCTTCGCTTCTTGTATTTGTGTTTCAACGTATTGATTAAAACTAGATAAAAGGGTTACAATAGTGAATATTACCCTACTTGAACTTATTGCCTTTCATTATTAATTATTTGCCTTCCGTATTTTTTCCCTTTACCCATGTGAAAAGAGAATAACGTTAAAGTGTGGTGTCTGAATGAATTTGTCAATTGCAGCATTAGAAAACATGAAATTAAAAGAGTTATACGAGCTTGCGAAAGAATTTAAAATTTCGTATTATAGCAAATTAACGAAAAAAGAGTTAATCTTCGCCATTTTAAAAGCTCGAGCAGAAAAAGAAGGTTTCTTCTTCATGGAAGGCGTATTAGAAATTATTCAATCAGAAGGATTTGGATTCCTACGTCCTATCAACTACTCTCCAAGCTCAGAAGATATTTATATCTCAGCTTCGCAAATTCGTCGTTTCGATTTACGTAATGGAGACAAGGTTTCTGGTAAAGTACGACCTCCGAAAGAAAATGAACGCTACTTTGGATTATTACAAGTTGAAGCTGTAAACGGAGATGATCCAGAGTCAGCAAAAGAGCGTGTGCATTTCCCTGCATTAACACCATTATACCCAGATCGCCAAATGAAATTGGAAACGGAACCGAAAAAGTTACCGACACGCATCATGGATTTAATTGCACCAGTTGGATTTGGACAACGTGGTTTAATTGTCGCGCCTCCAAAGGCTGGTAAAACTAGTCTATTAAAAGAAATCGCACACAGTGTTACAACAAATCATCCGGAAGCTGAATTAATTGTCCTTTTAATTGATGAGCGTCCAGAGGAAGTAACAGATATTGAACGTTCTGTTAAAGGAGATGTTGTAAGCTCTACTTTTGATGAAGTACCAGAAAATCATATTAAAGTAGCGGAACTTGTGTTAGAACGTGCAATGCGTCTTGTAGAGCACAAAAAAGATGTTATCATTTTAATGGATAGTATTACCCGTTTAGCGCGAGCTTACAACCTTGTTATTCCGCCAAGTGGTAGAACATTATCGGGTGGTATCGACCCAGCTGCCTTCCATAGACCGAAGCGTTTCTTTGGAGCTGCACGTAATATTGAAGAAGGCGGTAGCTTAACAATTTTAGCAACAGCGCTTGTTGATACAGGATCTCGTATGGACGATGTAATTTACGAAGAATTTAAAGGAACTGGAAATATGGAACTTCACTTAGATCGTTCATTAGCTGAGCGTCGTATCTTCCCGGCAATTGATATTCGCCGTTCTGGTACACGTAAAGAGGATCTATTAATTCCGAAAGAACATTTAGACAAGCTATGGGGTATTCGTAAAACAATGCGTGATACACCAGACTTTGTTGAAGGTTTCTTACGTAAACTTCGTCAAACAAAGACAAATGAAGAATTTTTACAAAACATTGTTGCAGATTCGAAAAGATATGTAACAACGAAGTAAAGGGAAAAGATTGGGACTCGCTTATTTTATGGTAAGCGAGTTTTTTATGTTTTTTAGGTGATGTTAAAGAGAGATGAGTGGAAGGGCATTAGTTGGTTCTAGTTGGATGAGTTGCCTCCACTTTAAGGTGTTATCCAGCTCCAGCGGCTAGAATCTCCGGTCATTTCACTCTCTCGCTCGAAGCAAAAAGCGCTTCAAGGTCGAGAGTTCTAAATAGCCTGCGATTCTGAGCGAGCCGCTGCTGCTTTTAAAATTAAAAAGACAAAAACAGGTAGTTGCAAAATGAAGTTAGCCTTGTTATAATTTCATCATATGTGTTTCATCAATATAGTTGTGTATGCAGCTGAAGATGAAAAACTCTGTTTCGAAAATGATTCAGGGCGGAAGGAGATGAAAAGAATGAAAGCAGGAATTCACCCAGATTACAAGAAAGTTGTATTCATGGACACAAACACAGGCTTCAAATTCTTAAGCGGATCTACTAGAGGATCTAACGAAACTGTTGAGTGGGAAGATGGTAACACTTATCCATTACTAAAAGTTGAGATCAGTTCTGATTCTCACCCATTCTACACTGGACGTCAGAAGTTTGCTACTGCAGACGGACGCGTTGACCGCTTCAATAAGAAATACGGTCTTAAGTAATAAAAACATAAAACAGGCAAGTGTATCTATTCGCTTGTCTGTTTTTTTTGCGAAAATATTATACCTTTACCCTACTTTTAATTAAAAAGTAGATGAAAGGAGAGCTTCATGTACTTAATAAATCAGAACGGTTGGATTGAAGTGATTTGCGGTAGTATGTTTTCTGGTAAATCAGAAGAGCTTATCCGCCGTGTGCGTCGTACGCAATTTGCGAAACAACATGCAATTGTATTTAAACCATGTATTGATAATCGCTATAGTGAAGAAGACGTTGTATCACATAACGGATTAAAGGTAAAAGCAGTTCCTGTTTCAGCTTCAAAAGATATATTTGAACATATCACTGAAGAAATGGATGTAATTGCAATCGATGAGGTGCAATTCTTTGATGGGGACATTGTGGAAGTGGTGCAAGTATTGGCAAATCGTGGCTATCGTGTCATTGTAGCTGGTTTAGACCAAGATTTCCGTGGTCTACCATTTGGACAAGTTCCTCAGCTGATGGCGATTGCTGAACATGTAACAAAACTACAAGCAGTATGTTCTGCATGTGGATCTCCGGCAAGTCGTACACAACGATTAATTGATGGAGAACCAGCGGCATTTGATGATCCGATTATTTTAGTTGGTGCTTCAGAATCGTATGAACCACGCTGTCGTCATTGTCATGCAGTTCCTACAAACAAAGATAAGTAAAACTCGCTGCGCAAGGCGGGTTTTTTTCAGAATAGAGAGTGTGAGTGGTGTGAGCCACTTGCGCTTCAAGGTTGAGAGTTCCAATGGCCTACAATTCTGAGCAAGCCGCTTACGCTTTTAAATATAATTTGCGTTTTTTTGAGTAAGTACCATATACTATTTGTATTAGATACTAGGATGTAGAGGTGAATGATGTGTTAGATCGTTTGCAAGCTGTAGAAAATCGTTATGAGAAGTTAAATGAATTGCTAAGCGACCCAGCAATTATTAGTGATTCAAATAAGCTTCGTGAATATTCAAAGGAACAGTCTGATATACAGGAAACGGTAGAGGTGTATCGTGAGTATAAGGATGTTCGTGAGCAATTAAAAGATGCGAAAGCAATGTTAGAAGATAAGTTAGACGCAGAAATGCGTGAAATGGTAAAAGAAGAGGTTTCTGAGTTAGAATCACAAGAAAAAACATTATCAGAGCGTCTGAAAATTTTACTTGTACCAAAAGACCCTAACGATGATAAGAACGTTATCGTTGAGGTTCGTGGAGCTGCTGGTGGTGACGAGGCCGCTTTATTTGCTGGTGACTTATACCGTATGTATAGCCGTTACGCTGAGGTGCAAGGTTGGAAAACGGAGATTATCGAGGCTAGCTATACAGAGTTAGGTGGATATAAAGAGATTATCTTTATGATTAACGGTAAAGGTGCTTTCGCGAAGTTGAAATTCGAGAATGGCGCTCACCGTGTACAACGTGTTCCTGAAACGGAATCTGGTGGACGTATCCATACATCTACAGCAACTGTAGCTGTATTACCAGAGGCAGAAGAAGTAGAAATTGATATTCATGAGAAAGATGTTCGTGTTGATACATTCGCTTCTAGTGGACCTGGTGGACAGAGCGTTAATACAACGATGTCAGCGGTACGTTTAACGCATTTACCGACTGGTGTAGTTGTATCATGTCAGGATGAGAAATCACAAATTAAGAATAAAGAAAAAGCGATGAAAGTATTACGCGCACGTGTTTATGATAAGTTTAGACAAGAAGCACAAGCTGAGTATGATCAAAACCGTAAACAAGCTGTTGGTACGGGTGATCGTTCAGAGCGTATTCGTACGTATAACTTCCCGCAAAACCGTGTTACAGACCATCGAATCGGTTTAACGATTCAAAAGTTAGATCAAATCTTACAAGGTAAGTTAGATGATTTCATCAATGCCTTAGTAATGGAAGATCAGGCTCAAAGGATGGAGGCAGCTGAGTAATGCGTGTCTATGAAGCCCTGAAATGGGCTTCTTCTTTTTTACAGGAGAATGGACGAGATGAAAATGCGGGAGAAATTGTCCTTTGTCATGTATTAAAGACGAATAGAACAGGATTATTGATGAACATGCGTGAAGAAATAACTGCGGAACAAGAAAAAAGTTTTACAGAGTTTATCCACAAGCATGTAGAAGGTATTCCTATTCAATATATGATTGGTCATGAAATGTTTTATGGAAGATCGTTCTTTGTGAATGAAGAAGTATTAATACCAAGACCGGAAACAGAAGAGCTTATAGTAGGAGTGTTAGAAAGAATCGAGCGTCATTTTGGTGATGAGAAACTACATGTAGCAGATATCGGTACAGGTAGTGGAGCGATTTCGATTACGCTTGCTTTGGAAAATAAAAATCTTCATGTGTATACGGT
Source organism: Bacillus cereus group sp. BcHK124 (assembly GCF_027712065.1). Taxonomy (NCBI): domain Bacteria; kingdom Bacillati; phylum Bacillota; class Bacilli; order Caryophanales; family Bacillaceae; genus Bacillus; species Bacillus cereus group sp. BcHK124. Next base: position 114,418 of record NZ_JAQFPJ010000004.1, on the reverse strand, counting down.
AGATATTGCGCAGGAGTCGATTGAAGTTGCACAAGAAAATGCGAAAACTTTGGGCGCAGAAGTAACGTTCTATCATGGTGATTTATTATCACCATTTTATGAAACGGGTCAAAAGTTAGATGTTGTTGTTTCAAATCCTCCATATATACCGGAAGAAGATTGGCGTGGTCTTTCTCCCGTGGTGAAAGAGCATGAGCCAAAGAGAGCGCTTGTTGGTGGTGAAGACGGACTAGATTTCTATCGCCGCTTTATGGAAGAGTTGCCGAATGTGTTGCAGAAGAAAGCAATTGTCGCATTTGAAATTGGAGTAGGGCAAGGTGAGGACGTGAAAGGGCTGTTACAACAAGCATTTCCACATGCTCATGTTGAGGTTGTTTTTGATATTAATGGAAAAGATCGTATGGTATTTGCGGAGATGGAGTAAGGTTTACACCTTACTCTATTTTTTTGTGGAAAAATTCATATAGATTTTGAATTTAATAGTTTAGAAAGATGAAAGTCTGTCCACACTGTTTGTAGAAGGGACGGTGGAGGAAATGAAAAAACAAGTTATTGCTTATCTTCTTCTATTATTAATTGGTGCACAGTTACTTGTGCAGTTTGGATATATGAAAGCTGATGCGAAAGGGCCTTCAGTTATTCCGAAAGAGGCCGTTCGATTACGGATTTTAGCAAATAGTGATTCAGATAAAGACCAGGCGTTAAAGCGTAAAGTGCGTGATGAAGTAAAAGCACAAATTGATGGATGGGTAGCTGATTTAACTTCATTTGAAGAGGCACGCAAGGTCATTCAAAGTCATATTCCAGAAATCGAAAAAACAGTAGCAAATACGTTGAAAAAAGAAGGAAGTAAAGATTCATTTCAAGTGAAATTCAGTAAAAATGTAAAGTTTCCTACAAAGGTATATGGGAATTTTATTTATCCGGCAGGGGAATATGAAGCAGTCTTAATTACAATTGGGGAAGGTGAAGGGGCAAACTGGTGGTGTGTACTATTTCCACCGATGTGTTTCTTAGATTTTTCAAGTGGTACAGCTGTAAGGAAAGAAGAACATGTTGTGAAGGCTGAATCTCCTGAAGAGGAGCAAGTGAAACAAATAGATGATGAAGAAGTAGTAAATGCAGAAGAGAAAAAAGGAGATGAGGTGAAGGAAAAGAAAGTTGTAAAGCAGGAAGTCGCAAAAAAAGTAACAGCTTCTGAAAAGAAAGTAGTAAAAAATGAAACGAAAGTAGAAGAACAACCTGTAAGTAAAGAGGAAACAAAAACTGTGGAAAAAGTGGAGAAACCTGTGGAACAAAAACAAGAAAAGCGAAAAGAGTATGTAAAAGTAGAGGAGGAAGAAGAAAAGCCGGAAGTTAAGTTATTTATTGTAGAAGCTTTTACATCTTTATTCTCTAAATAGTACTATTTGTAAATCCCTTCTCATATATAAAAAAGAGGAGGGATTTATTATGAAGAAGGTATATTTTGCGACGAAGGCAGATGTGGAAAGATTGCATTCTTTTTTCGGACAAGCTAATAAAAAAGATGATAAAATAAATGAGTTGTACGCGCAGTTTATGATTTTGGAAGAGGCGGAAGAAATACGGGCAGTCATTGGATATGAACAAAGTGAAGAAAACGCACTGATTCGTTCTTGTTTATTCACACCTAATGTGGATAAACAGACTTTCTTATATTTTTTTGAAATGTTTTTGCAGTATATGAAAGAAAAAAATATTCGACAATTGTACTTACTAACAAATCATCCACAATCTATAACGATCTTTCAGTTTTTTGACTTTGTTATGATAGAGAAAGAGAACGTACCAGAGGGAATTCGACAGTTAGAACACTTTTGTAAAAATATAAAAGAGCCAAATGCAATAATACTAAATTGTCAGCTATTCACAAAGTTATCCACGGATTAATTAGGTTTATCCACATTTTGTGGATAAACCTTGTTTGTCTTTTGGATAAATCTCATAGTAAACTAAAAATAGACAAGTATTTCAGGGTAGAAAAGGACGTGGGAAAAAATGCATACAAATATGTGGGTTGTGGATAATGTTGTGGAAAGAAAAAAATATTATCCACAGTTACAAGAAGCAGCAAAATTATTAAGGGAAAATGAGGCGATTGCCTTCCCTACAGAAACGGTATATGGACTAGGTGCAAACGCGATGAATGATGAAGCGATTGCGAAAATTTTTGAGGCGAAAGGAAGACCGAGTGATAATCCACTTATTGTCCACATCGGTACAAAATCGCAGTTAGATGGGATTGTGAAGGAAATTCCGCCAGTTGCAGAAACGTTAATGGAGCATTTTTGGCCGGGCCCTTTAACAATTATTTTACCTAGAAAAGAAGGAATTTCAGAGAAGGTAACGGCAGGACTTAATACGGTTGGAGTAAGAATGCCTGATCATCCAGTAGCCCTTGCTCTTATTGAAGAGGCAAATGTACCTGTTGCAGCACCTAGTGCAAATCGTTCAGGTCGTCCAAGTCCGACGTTAGCATCTCACGTATATGAAGATTTAAATGAGAAAATCGCAGGTATTGTAGATGGTGGTGCAACCGGAGTAGGTGTTGAATCGACTGTAATTGATTGTACGAGCGCTGTTCCAACGATATTACGCCCAGGTGGGATTACGAAAGAACAATTAGAATCGGTAATCGGCACGGTTTCTTTAGATCCGGCTTTAAAGGATGAGAAGGAAAAACCGAAATCACCTGGAATGAAATATACACATTATGCACCGAAAGCGCCGCTAAGTATTGTTGAAGGTTCACGTGAATTTATTCAACGCCTTGCGGATGAGAAGAAGGAAGAAGGATTCAAAGTCGGTGTATTAACGACAGAAGAGTATCAGCACGTATATAACGCGGATGTTGTATTGTCTTGTGGTGTTCGAAGCGATTTAGCTAGCGTTGCGACTAAATTATATGATGTACTTAGAACGTTTGATGCAAGTGAAGTGGATGTTATTTTTAGTGAATCATTCCCGAATGAAGGAATAGGGAATGCTATTATGAATCGATTAACAAAAGCGGCAGGACATCAAATTATTACCGAATGATAAGGTACGATTAGCAAACAGAATATTTCTCCTCGGATAAGCATATTTTGAAGTAGCACGTCCGAGGAGGGACATGAATGACGTTTGAACAGCTAATACCTTTAATAATTATGGCATTCGCCTTAGGGATGGATGCGTTCTCGGTAAGTCTTGGGATGGGAATGATGACCTTAAAGATAAGACAAATCCTGTATATCGGTGTGACGATAGGGATATTTCATATTATCATGCCATTTATAGGGATGGTATTAGGTCGTTTTTTATCAGAACAGTATGGAGACATTGCACATTTTGCTGGTGCTATTTTATTAATCGGATTAGGATTTTATATTGTATATTCATCTATCTTGGAGAATGAAGAGACTCGAACGGCCCCTATTGGAATTAGTTTATTCGTATTTGCATTTGGGGTTAGTATAGACAGTTTTTCAGTAGGTCTTAGTCTTGGTATTTATGGGGCGCAGACAATTATTACGATATTACTTTTTGGATTTGTTAGTATGTTATTAGCGTGGATTGGTCTATTCATTGGGAGACATGCGAAAGATATGCTCGGTACATATGGCGAGATAGTAGGTGGTATCATTTTGGTTGGATTTGGATTATATCTCCTTTTTCCTATATAATTTTAGGGGGAGGGCGTTATGAACAAGTTATTGGAATGGTATATTCGATTTGTAACTTTTTTTCCGAGATGGTTACGACTGCTTATTATTTGGGGTATTATTTTACAAATTTCAGTTTTAGGTTGGATTAAATTAATTCGCGAATGATAGGATAGTTCCTTTCTGTGCATAGTTTTGTTTGTACTATACTGATTGCGCTAAAAAATTACAATATAGAAAGGATGAGATGGATGACGAGGTTGAAGCAAGTTTTTGGTGTTATTATTAGTTTTTTTGTTTTTTGGTTTAGTATGCTCGGTGTACAAATGTTTGCTGAGTTTTTAGATATTGAGTCATTGAAGTTTGTTGCGGGGAAAACGGAGGCAGCGCGTGCTTTTTATTCTCCATACCCGTTTTTAATTGTTTTTCTTATTACATTGCTTTCCCTTTACTTCTTCGTAATTAAGCTTGGGAAACCGAAAAAAGAGAAAGTACCTACTTTAGAGGAGCAGAAAGAAGAGATATAAGGGGGATACTATGTCTAACATTTCTTTGGCAGAAGCTGTAAAATTAAAAGGTGTATTATCGAAAAGAATACATGAATTAGAAGAAGAGATGAACCAAATTGGATTTGTTGAAATTGAAAAAGGTGATATACTTCCAAAACAGACGCGTACATTGGTACAAGTTGAACAGGAACTTGATGAAGTTCGCGCTGATTTTCGTCTTTTAGATAAATTAATGTATGAAGCAAATATCCGAAATGAAGTGAATTTCAACGGAGAGAATATAACGATTGTTGAAGCGATAGAACTTGCAACGCAGTTACGTGCAAAAGCTCGAAAGTGTAAAGAGTTTGGCGTGAGTAAGAAAGAAGAACATGTATATTCTTACGGTGAAACATCATCGCTTGTAAAAGTAGCCATGTTTGATCCAGAAGTATATCGTGTAAAAGGTTTAGAGTTAGAGAGACAAGCTAATAGGTTATCTAACTTAATTAATGCGAAAAACTATGCCATTGAACTAGACTTTGATGGTGAAAAATACTTTTAAACCTTGAAGTGGTGAGACTCTGCTTCAAGGCATAGAAGAAGACCACTTTTGTAAAAATGAGATTTGTGATGGCCAAAGGACAACCAATCATCCAATAACCGATCACACTGTTACTTTTTACCGATGACCAATAATGGTAAAAGAGGTCGATGACCAATACTGAAAAATTATTTTTCTTCTTCTATGAAAGGGGTGTACCAAATTAATTTGGTACACCTTTTTATATTATTGTTACTTCCATTCTGAGGGGACGCTTCCTATCCAGTTCCAGTGGCCAGATCTTCGCATCTAAGAACCTTAACTGGTCAGAGCTGAACGAGTCGCCTCCACTTTTAGCTATTATCCAGCTCCAGCGGCTAGAATCTCCGGCCATTTCACTCTCTCGCTCGAAGCAAAAAGCGCTTCAAGGTCGAGAGTTCTAATGTCCTGCGATTCTGAGCGAGCCGCTTCCGCTTTTAAACTGGCCTCACTAATTCAAATTGTTCTCCTAGTTTTGCGTAGTTGTGTCCTGCTAGGCGGCTTACTGGTTTTAGTCCTTCTGCATGAATGCGTCCATTTTCGTATAGGTGGTCTGCGACGTGGAAACGAACGACGCGTCCGATTAGTAGATCGCAAGCCGGTGAGTCTTCTGTTCCGCCGAGAGGGATTGCGCGTTCTAGTACGCATTCCATTCGAATATTTGCTTCTTTTACACCTGGAACGGAGATGACATCACTTTCAATTGGTGTTAATTTTGCTAGTTCAATTTCACTTTCATTTGGAGGGAGATTAGCTGCTGTTTCGTTAATTGCCGCTACGTATGATTCATCAGAGATATGTACGACAAATTCCCCTTTTTCAATTGCGTTTCGGGAAGTGTCCTTTCTTTCTCCAGCTTTTCGTTGTACAGAAACTGAAATAAGTGGTGGATTTGCAGCAACGATGTTGAAGTAACTATATGGTGCGCCGTTTAATACGCCGTCTTTTGTTACAGAAGTAACAAATGCGACAGGGCGTGGGATGATACTTCCCGTTAATAATTTGTAATTCTCTTTTTCCGATTGTTCATTTGGATTAATGGATAACATGATTGAAATCCCCTTTCTAAATATGACGACTTATTGTTTGTTTACAAGATGTTAGTGGAAAACTCCTGCTGAAAATAATATTTTTATTACATAAAAAGAACTTACTTCAACCACAATGAAGTAAGTTCCACCTAAATAATCTCGAATTCAAGATAAAAATTATAGTAAAACGTATGCGCCAGGACCGATTAAAGCTACACCGATAGCAACAGCGATTAACATTAAGTTATATTCATATCCATTTTGAGTTACCCAGTAACCGTTTTTTCCATGAACAGTGAATATCGCCATTAACATTGTTCCAACGATAAATAATGAACCGATTGCAGTGAAAATACCTGATGCGAATAAGAAACCACCTAATAATTCAGTTGCGCCAGCCATAAATGCCATAAATACACCAGGGCGTAAACCGATTGATTCCATCCAGCCACCTGTTCCTTTTAAACCGTAACCGCCGAACCAACCAAATAATTTTTGAGCACCATGACCCATGAATGTAATACCTATAATAAGACGAATAATAAGAAGACCGAAATCCATCATTTTTGAAAACCTCCTAAAAGTTATTAACTTACCTTACGTAAGTAATAATAAAATAGTTACTTACTTTAGTCAAGTGGATTTCGAAAAAAGTTTGAAAAAAATTTTACAAATTAACAACAAAAAATAAAATGTAGTAAAGACCTCTAGACAAGTTGGGTAAAAAAAGAGAAAATATAAGTAGAAGTTAACTTCTTATTGTTATTCAGACAATCAGAATTGACTGGAATTTTGTGAGACGCTACAATAAGAGTCTAGTAGTAATGACGTAATTTATTTCGAAAGCGTTTTTACAGTATAATATTCGAAGTATGAGGTCTTACGTTTATTCTGATCTTTAATAGAGATTGCCCTATAAACTTTTAGGTAAATTATAAGGAGGACTATCCTATGTTTAAAAAATTATTTGGTCTTGGTTCAAAAACAAATGAAGAAACAATCGTAGCTCCATTAACTGGAGCAGTGAAAAATATTGAAGAAGTACCAGATCCAGTATTCGCTGGTCGTATGATGGGTGACGGTGTTGCAATCGATCCTACTGAAGGTGTAGTTGTATCTCCAGTTGATGGCGAAATCGTACAATTATTCCATACGAAACATGCAATTGGAATTAAAGCGAAAAACGGTACAGAAATTTTAATCCACGTTGGATTAGAAACTGTAAAAATGGAAGGTGAAGGTTTCGAAGCTCACGTTTCTGAAGGACAAGCTGTAAAAGCTGGAGATAAATTAATCTCATTCGACTTAGAATTAATTCGTGAAAAAGCGAAAAGCACAATTACTCCAATCGTTATTACAAACACAGATGCAGCTGAGTCTATTAAGACAACTGTAGGTGTAACTGCTACAAAAGGTTCAACAGAAGTAATGAAAGTTACAATGAAATAATTATCACATGAAAGGAATCCGTTTCGTATGAAATGGATTCCTTATTTTGTTTTGTAGTCTGTTCCTTATATATGGTAAAATACTTTGGGCACTTGGAAATAGGGTTTCACATATATGTGGATAAGGCGCATTTTTCTTAGAAAAAATATAAGAGAAATGCGCCTTTCGTATATTCACATTTCTTTTGTTCTATTGTAATGTACGCTATGATAAAAGGAAGGAAATAGAGAAAAGGGGTGGGTTTAGATGAAACGAGTATTATTTGTTTGCACTGGAAATACATGCCGTAGTCCGATGGCTGAGGCGTTACTGCGCCATTATGGAGAAGGTAAGTTTGAAGTGCAATCTGCTGGTGTTTTCGCCTATCCTGGAAGTGATGCGTCGGTACATGCAAAAGAAGCTTTAGCTGAAAAGGGAATTGCGATCGATCATGCTTCACAGCAGGTAAACGAAGCCTTAATTGATTGGGCAGATATTATAGTAACAATGACGGAAAACCATAAGGAAATTATCCTTGGGCATTATCCGAGTGTTGAAGGGAAAGTAGATACATTATATGGAGTAACTGAGGGGATGAGTAAGGATATTTCAGATCCATTCGGCGGATCTCTCTCTATTTATAAAGAAACATTAGAAGAGATGGAAAAACTTGTACAAACTTTACTGAAAAAACATTCAGAAGGTTGATGTTTCGTGTATAATACGATACTGGAGATCACTTCGTCCCATTAAAGGATTAAGTGAGAATGAAGATAATGGATTGAAACTTTGGAGGGGTAAAAATGAAAGTAGTAGTAGCATCTGATCACGGCGGTATGAATATCCGTAAAGAACTTGTAAGTTTATTAGAAGAGTTAAATATTGAATATATTGATTTAGGTTGTGAATGTGAAGCTGGTTCTGTTGATTACCCTGATTTTGCGTTTCCAGCAGCGGAAATGGTAGCAAATGGCGAAGTAGATCGTGGTATTTTAGTTTGTGGGACAGGCATCGGTATGTCAATTGCTGCAAACAAAGTAAATGGTATTCGTTGTGCGTTAGTTCATGATACTTTCAGTGCGAGAGCAACGAGAGAGCATAACGATACAAACATGTTAGCAATGGGCGAGCGTGTAATTGGTGCTGGTCTAGCACGTGACATCGCAAAAATTTGGTTAACAACTGAATTTGAAGGCGGCCGTCACGAAAACCGCGTAGGAAAAATTAAAACATACGAAGCAAAGTAATAGATTCTAACTAGAAGCAGTAGGAAATATAATTTGGTGAACCAACCTGTGAAAGGAAGAGGCGTAATGACAGAAATCGTAAAGGTAAGAGAACAGCTACAAATTTCGCTTTCTGATTTCCAAGAACAAGCTTCATTACAAAGTGGTCAAATTTTTGTAGTGGGGTGTAGTACGAGCGAAGTGCTAGGAGAAAGAATTGGGACATCAGGAACGATGGAAGTAGCAGAGGCGATTTTTTCTGAGTTAAAACAATTTCAAGAACAAACAGGTATTGAGTTGGCGTTTCAATGTTGTGAGCATTTAAACCGTGCTTTAGTAGTTGAGAAAGAGTTGGCGATGAAATATCAATTTGAAATTGTAACAGTTACGCCTGTTAGATCAGCAGGTGGTGCATTAGCAACATATGCTTATCACAATTTGAAAGATCCGGTAGTAATTGAGTTTATTAAAGCAGATGCGGGAATGGATATTGGTGATACATTTATCGGTATGCATTTAAAGCACGTAGCTGTTCCGGTTCGTACTAGTGTGAAGGAAATTGGAAGTGCACATGTAACGATGGCAACAACACGTGGAAAGCTAATTGGTGGAGCACGTGCTGTTTATGCGGCGAAGGAAGAGACTATCACTTGCCGTTAAAGTTATGAATAAGGTATGTTGTCTGACTTTATTATAGAAGAAAGAAAAGACCGATTTTCGGTCTTTTTTTTCTTTTATGATATAGAAAGTCATGTTAGAATGTAGTTGAAAACATGAAGGTTCGAAAGAATTACAACCTGAATTTTCGTTTTTTCTGAATAAATAAGAAAAAACTGTTGGGAATCGATGTAATTCGTTCAGAAAAGGGGGATTTTGGTGGATCATTTAAAACGTCAAGATGAAAAGGTATTTGCTGCAATTGAGGCAGAACTAGGAAGACAGCGTTCGAAGATTGAGTTAATTGCTTCGGAAAACTTCGTAAGTGAAGCAGTAATGGAGGCGCAAGGTTCTGTTTTAACGAATAAGTATGCTGAAGGATATCCTGGGAAACGTTACTATGGTGGTTGTGAACACGTAGACGTAGTAGAAGATATCGCACGTGATCGCGTGAAAGAAATTTTCGGCGCAGAGCACGTAAATGTTCAACCGCATTCTGGTGCACAAGCGAACATGGCAGTATACTTCACGATTTTAGAGCAAGGCGATACAGTACTTGGTATGAATTTATCTCATGGTGGTCACTTAACACACGGAAGCCCTGTTAACTTCAGTGGAGTACAATATAATTTCGTAGAGTATGGCGTGGATGCTGAATCTCACCGTATTAATTACGATGATGTATTAGCAAAAGCGAAAGAACATAAACCAAAATTAATCGTTGCAGGTGCAAGTGCGTACCCTCGTGTTATCGATTTCAAACGATTCCGTGAGATTGCAGATGAAGTGGGCGCATACTTAATGGTTGATATGGCACATATCGCAGGTTTAGTAGCGGCTGGTTTACATCCAAATCCAGTGCCACATGCACATTTCGTTACAACAACAACACATAAAACATTACGTGGTCCACGTGGTGGTATGATTTTATGTGAAGAGCAATTTGCAAAACAAATTGATAAATCAATCTTCCCTGGTATTCAAGGTGGTCCACTTATGCACGTAATCGCTGCAAAAGCTGTTGCGTTTGGTGAGGCACTTCAAGATGATTTCAAAACATATGCACAAAATATCATTAACAATGCGAACCGCTTAGCTGAAGGTCTTCAAAAAGAAGGACTTACACTTGTTTCTGGTGGAACAGACAATCACTTAATCCTAATTGATGTTCGTAACCTAGAAATCACAGGTAAAGTAGCAGAGCACGTATTGGACGAAGTTGGTATTACAGTGAACAAAAATACAATTCCATTTGAAACAGCAAGCCCATTTGTAACAAGTGGTGTACGTATCGGTACAGCAGCTGTAACATCTCGTGGTTTCGGTTTAGAAGAAATGGATGAAATTGCGTCACTTATTGCTTACACATTAAAAAATCATGAAAATGAAGCTGCATTAGAAGAAGCACGTAAGCGTGTAGAAGCGTTAACGAGCAAATTCCCAATGTACACAGATCTATAATAGATTGAAGAAGGCTGCTGAGACATAATTGTTTTAGCAGTCTTTTTTGTGGACATATATTGTTCTTTAAGTATGTATACAAATGATGAATAAATTTTGGCGATATAATGAAGGATACAGCTCCCATAATTGGTAAAGATACTAGATAGATTCATCGGAAATCATGACTTTTCCAAATTTGCCCTTGAATATTAGTAGCGTTTTCTTTACAATCGTAAATAGTGTAAAAAAGCGTGCAAACGCATGAATATCATCTAAAGGAGAGATTCACATGGGAAAACTGTATGTATTTGATCACCCGTTAATTCAACATAAGATTACATATATTCGCGACAAGAATACAGGTACGAAAGATTTTCGTGAATTAGTGGACGAAGTAGCAAGCTTAATGGCTTTTGAAATTACTCGCGACCTTCCACTTAAAGACATTGAAATTGAGACGCCTGTAAGCAAAGCGACAACAAAAGTGATCGCTGGTAAAAAACTTGGTTTAATTCCGATTTTACGTGCAGGTTTAGGAATGGTTGATGGAATTCTGAAATTAATTCCAGCAGCAAAAGTAGGACACGTTGGCTTATACCGCGACCCTAAAACATTGCAACCGGTAGAATACTATGTGAAACTTCCAACGGATGTAGAAGAGCGTGACTTTATCGTACTAGATCCGATGCTAGCAACAGGTGGTTCTGCAGCTGAAGCAATTAACTCTCTGAAAAAGCGCGGCGCAAAACAAATTAAATTAATGTGTATCGTTGCAGCTCCAGAAGGAGTAAAAGTAGTACAAGAAGAACATCCTGATGTTGATATTTATGTAGCAGCATTAGATGAGAAATTAAATGACCACGGATATGTAGTACCAGGTCTTGGTGATGCTGGTGACCGTTTATTCGGAACGAAGTAAGACAACTGACGAGCAGGGGGATTCCTCAGCTCGTCTTTTTTTGATGTAAGCAAGTAGGGGGAGGGGAGAGGATAAATATACATAGTATATACAACATAAGTTGCATACACATCACATATAATATAGAAGTCTTACGTCTAAAGAGCACTATATTATGGAAGGAAAGCGTTATATCGTAAAAATATAATAGTGACAAACTTGTGAACATTTCCTTCTATTATAAAGAGAAAACTGTTAGAAATTGCATATCTCTAACCAGTATTTAGAAGGGGAACGTTTTCATTTTTGGGAGGAAATGACTAATACTCAAATTTTTTGATTTTTTACGATTTCTCGTTGACACTGTTAATACCCTATTGTATGCTAACAACGGGGATAGATGGTAGGGCTTTCAGTGACAAAAATACATCTATTCCGTGACGAAAATGTAAACTTTTTATTTTGTATAGGATTTATGCAAAAAAATGAGTTATTATTAACACATCGTGAATGAGGGTTACATATTGGAGGGATGAATCCTTGCAAAAAAACGATCGCAGCCATATAAAAGCTTATGCTTTAATGTCAGGTATTCTTGCTCAGTTAGTCGGTTCTATTCTTGTTGGGATCTTTGGTGGGCAGTGGATTGATAATAAGGTTGGAACGTTTCCATTGTTTCTTATTATAGGGTTATTACTCGGATTAGGAACAGGGGTATACGCAATGATTCGACTCATTCGACATTACTATTCGGGAGAGCAATGATGATAGACGTACATGGACTTGTCCAAAGACAAAAGAAATATATGTACTACTTGCTTGCGCTTCTAGTGCTAGGATGGGGATTCACCTCTTACAAGGATGTATTTCTTGGACTGATTATCGGGACGATTTTCAGTTTTCTTAGTTTGCGCATCATTGCACGTAGAACAGACAAGCTGTTGGATCGCGTGACAAATGGAGAAAACGTGAAGTTTAAGGCGACAGCGGTAAGTACATATTCAAGATTCGCCACGATTGGGTTATTAATTTTATTTGCAGCCAAATATCAAGAGTTAATTGCGATGTGGGGCTTAGGTGTAGGATTGCTGACAGGATACCTTGTCATGATCATAGATTTTCTTTATTTAGAGTATAAGAGCAGGGAAGAGAGGTGAATTACTAGTGGAACACGGTAAATTAGTTGAATTTCTAGGTTTAACGTTCGATTTGTCATCAGTTATGATGGTTACTGTAGCAGCAGTTATTGTTTTCTTAATCGCTGTTATCGGAACTCGCAGCTTAGCCCTTCGCCCAACAGGAATGCAAAACTTCATGGAATGGGTGTTTGACTTCGTGAAAGGGATTATCAATAGTACGATGGACTGGAAAACAGGTGGACGTTTCTTAACGCTTGGCGTTACGCTTATCATGTTTATCATCGTATCGAACTTCCTTGGTTTACCATTCATGTATTCAGCAACTGAAGCTGGCGAACATATTGCATGGTGGAGATCACCAACGTCTGATCCAGCAGTTACATTAACATTAGCCGTGATGGTAGTTACCCTCACCCATTATTATGGAATTAAGATGAAGGGTACGAAAGAATACGTAAAAGGTTATTTCCAACCTATGAAATTCTTATTCCCATTAAAGGTTATTGAGGAGTTTGCTAACACATTAACGTTAGGTCTTCGTTTATTTGGTAACATTTATGCAGGTGAGATCTTATTAGGATTACTTGCTAAGTTGGGCGGAGCATCATTCCTTGGAGCATTAGGTGCACTTGTACCGATGTTAGCATGGATGGGATTCAGTGTATTCGTTGGATCAATCCAAGCATTTATTTTCGTTATGTTAACGATGGTTTATATGGCTCATAAAGTAAGTCATGACCATTAATATAATTTAAGTAAGAAAAAATTTATTTTTTTATAATACAAAGGAGGACAAATTAAATGAGTTTAGGTGTAATCGCAGCTGCAATTGCAATTGGTTTATCAGCATTAGGTGCAGGTATTGGTAACGGTCTTATCGTATCACGTACAATCGAAGGTGTTGCTCGTCAACCAGAATTAAAAGGCGCACTTCAAACAATTATGTTCATCGGGGTTGCTTTAGTTGAGGCACTTCCAATCATCGGTGTAGTTATTGCATTCATCGTAATGAACAAATAAGGGAGACTCCCCTTACATAGATGGCGAAGAGTGTTTTTCCGAACTTTCTTCGCCATTGCTTTATGAACGAAACGTATGTCTTTTTTTTTCATATGATCAATTTAGATATTTTGAAGGGAGTGAATCCTTGTGCCAACTTTATTATTAGGGGCTGCCATTCCATTTGGAACGATTGCTTATACATTGTTCATTTTCTTACTTCTATTAGTAATGCTACGCAAATTCGCGTGGGGTCCTTTAATGGGGATTATGAAAGAACGTGAAGAGCATGTTACTAATGAAATCGACGCTGCAGAAAGAAGTAACGCTGAAGCGAAGAAGTTAGTAGAAGAACAACGTGAAATGTTAAAACAATCACGTGTTGAAGCACAAGAGTTAATCGAAAGAGCGAAAAAACAAGCTGTAGATCAAAAAGATGCTATTGTTGCTGCTGCGAAAGAAGAAGCAGAATCAATTAAAGCATCTGCTGTACAAGAAATTCAACGCGAAAAAGAGCAAGCGATTGCTGCTTTACAAGAACAAGTTGCTTCTTTATCTGTTCAAATTGCTTCTAAAGTAATTGAAAAAGAATTAAAAGAAGAAGATCAAGTGAAGTTAATTCGCGATTATATTAAAGAAGTAGGAGAAGCGCGATGAGCAATGGGATTGTAGCAAAACGTTATGCTGTCGCTCTTTTTAAAATTGCTAAAGAAAAACACGTATTAGAAATGTTTGAAGAGGAATTACGCCTTGTACAAAACGTTTATGTAAAGAACGGAGAACTACATAGCTTTTTAACGCAACCGAACATTTCAAAGGAACAAAAGAAAACGTTTCTTGCAAACGTATTCGGGTCTGTTTCTGAATCTATTTTAAATACGTTATACATTTTAATTGATAACAAGCGCATTGATATCTTACCTGAAATTGCAGATGAATATGTTGTTCTTGCTAATGAAGAACGTAACGTAGCGGACGCAACTGTATATTCTACTCGTCTTCTATCAGAAGAAGAGAAGCTTAACATTGCAGAAGCATTTGCAAAGAGAACAGGAAAAGATGCAATTCGCGTAAAAAATGTTGTAGATGAAGATTTACTAGGCGGCATTAAAGTACGTATTGGAAATCGCATTTATGACGGAAGTTTACAAGGAAAATTAGCACGTATTCAGCGTGAATTAATGAAGAATAGATAGGGGTGAAGCACATGAGCATCAGAGCTGAAGAAATTAGCGCACTGATAAAGCAACAAATCGAGAACTATCAGTCTGAAATCGAAGTTAGTGATGTTGGTACAGTTATCCAAGTTGGTGACGGTATCGCGCGTGCTCATGGTCTTGATAACGTTATGGCTGGTGAACTTGTAGAGTTCTCTAACGGCGTTATGGGACTAGCACAAAATTTAGAGGAAAACAACGTAGGTATTATCATTTTAGGACCTTACACAGAAATCCGTGAAGGTGACGAAGTTCGTCGTACTGGTCGCATCATGCAAGTACCAGTAGGAAAAGAACTAATTGGTCGTGTTGTAAACCCATTAGGTCAACCAGTTGATGGTTTAGGCCCAATCAATACAACAAACACTCGTCCAATCGAAAGTCCAGCACCAGGTGTAATGGATCGTAAATCTGTTCATGAGCCACTTCAAACAGGTATTAAAGCGATCGACGCTCTTGTACCAATTGGCCGTGGTCAACGTGAGTTAATCATCGGTGACCGTCAAACAGGTAAAACAGCAGTTGCACTAGATACAATCATTAACCAAAAAGATGAAGATATGATTTGTATTTATGTAGCTATCGGACAAAAAGAATCAACTGTACGTAACGTAGTAGAAACACTACGTAAGCATGGTGCATTAGAGTACACAATCGTTGTAACTGCATCTGCTTCTCAACCAGCTCCATTATTATACCTAGCTCCTTACGCTGGTGTAACAATGGGTGAAGAGTTCATGTACAATGGTAAACACGTATTAGTAGTATATGATGACTTATCAAAACAAGCAGCAGCTTACCGTGAGCTGTCATTACTATTACGTCGTCCTCCAGGTCGTGAAGCTTACCCAGGGGATGTATTCTACTTACATTCTCGCTTATTAGAGCGTGCAGCAAAATTAAGTGATGCAAAAGGCGGCGGTTCTTTAACTGCACTACCTTTCATCGAAACACAAGCAGGGGACGTATCAGCTTACATCCCAACAAACGTAATCTCGATTACGGATGGACAAATCTTCTTACAATCTGACCTATTCTTCTCTGGCGTACGTCCAGCGATCGATGCGGGTACTTCTGTATCTCGTGTAGGTGGATCTGCTCAGATTAAAGCAATGAGTAAAGTATCAGGTACACTTCGTCTTGACCTTGCATCTTACCGTGAGTTAGAGGCGTTCGCTCAGTTCGGTTCTGACCTAGATAAAGCAACTCAAGCGAAACTAAACCGTGGTGCTCGTACTGTTGAGGTATTAAAACAAGGATTACACAAACCGTTACGTGTAGAGAAACAAGTTATCATTCTTTACGCTTTAACACGTGGATTCCTAGATGATATCCCAGTAGTAGATATCACTCGTTTCGAAGAAGAATTCCATGCTTGGTTAGATTCTAATGCGACTGACTTATTAGAAGAAATCCGCACAACTAAGAAACTTGCGGATGACGACAAATTTGCAGCAGCAATTAATGGATTTAAAAAAGTATTCGTAGCTTCTGAATAATAAATAAAAGCGGAAGCGGCTCGTCCTGAATGTGAGGGGGATGGAGCTTCTGACGAAGAGGCGGTCTTTGCCTCGTAGGAAGAAGTGAAGCCACCGAGCATTCAAGCCGCTGGAGCTAGATAATATAAAGGCATCTCGGGCTTTGGGATTGCCGACGGTTGTGAAAGGAAAAGAGTAGGTGCACCTATTCTTTTCCTTCAATCATGAGCAAGAATATCTTGCAACGTAGATTAGGAAGAGGATTCTTACTAATCGTGCCAACTTCCGGAAAAAAGGTGGTGAAAACCTGTGGCATCTTTACGCGATATAAAAGCGAAGATTAACTCGACAAAGAAAACGAGTCAAATTACGAAAGCGATGGAGATGGTATCTGCATCTAAGTTAAACCGTGCAGAGCAAAATGCTAAATCTTTCGTTCCGTATATGGAAAAGATTCAAGAAGTAGTAGCGAGCATTGCGCAAGGAAGTAAAGGAATTAATCATCCAATGCTAAATGCGCGTCCTGTAAAGCGTACAGGATACATCGTTATTACATCTGATCGCGGACTAGCAGGTGGTTATAACAGTAACGTATTACGTACAGTAAGTAACGTAATTCGTGAACGTCATAATATGGATTCAAACCAATATTCAATTATTGTGCTTGGACGACTAGGACGTGATTATTTAAAACGTCGCGGCTTTAACATCATTGATGAAGTAGTTGGATTATCTGATCACCCATCATTCACTGATATTAAAGACCTTGCTTCTCGAGCAATTGCGATGTTCGCAGATGGTGCTTATGATGAGCTGTATATTTACTACAACCATTACGTAAGTAAAATTTCACAAGAAGTAACGGAAAATAAAATTTTACCGCTTACTGATGTGGCGTCTGATAAACCGACGACAGCTTATGAATTCGAACCTTCTGAAGAAGAAATTTTAAAAGTACTATTGCCACAATACGCAGAAAGCTTAGTGTACGGTGCATTACTAGACGGTAAAGCAAGTGAGCACGCAGCGCGTATGACAGCAATGAAGAGTGCTACAGACAACGCAATGGAAGTTATCGATTCACTTACACTTTCATTCAACCGTGCGCGTCAGGCAGCGATTACGCAAGAAATTACGGAAATCGTTGGTGGAGCAGCAGCGTTAGAGTAGTAATAAAAAGCGTAGGTGGCTTGTCCAGAAGGGGAGGGCATTGGAACTCCTGACAAAGAGGCGTTCTTTGCCTCGTAGGAAGGAGTGAAATGGCCGACCCTTCTAGCCACCGGAGCTCGATTCAATAAAAAGCGGAAGCGGCTCATTCAAAAGAGCCGCGTAAGCTTATAAACCAATAAAAAATTAAAAGCTAGCTGCTCGTAGAAAGTTGGCTAATTAAAAGAAAGCTAGGAGGGAACCCGATGAATAAAGGGCGCGTTACGCAAATCATGGGTCCGGTTGTAGACGTTAAGTTTGATGGCGGAAAGCTACCAGAAATCTACAACGCCCTTACGGTAAAACAGAGCAACGAAAACGGTGAACTTAACTTAACATTTGAAGTTGCACTTCATTTAGGTGATGATACAGTTCGTACAGTTGCGATGTCTTCCACAGATGGACTTGTTCGTGGCACAGAAGTAGAAGATACTGGTAAAGCAATCTCTGTACCAGTTGGTGATGCAACACTTGGTCGCGTATTTAACGTATTAGGTGATGCTATTGACTTAGATGGTGAGGTTCCTGCGGATGTACGCCGTGATCCAATTCACCGTCAAGCACCTGCATTCGAAGAGTTATCTACTAAAGTAGAAATTCTTGAAACTGGTATTAAAGTAGTAGACTTACTTGCTCCTTACATTAAGGGTGGTAAGATCGGTCTATTCGGTGGTGCCGGTGTAGGTAAAACAGTATTAATTCAGGAGTTAATCAACAACATCGCACAAGAGCACGGTGGTATCTCTGTATTCGCTGGTGTAGGTGAGCGTACTCGTGAGGGTAATGACTTATACCACGAAATGAGCGATTCTGGCGTAATTAAGAAAACTGCGATGGTATTCGGACAAATGAACGAGCCACCTGGAGCACGTCAACGTGTTGCATTAACAGGCTTAACAATGGCTGAATACTTCCGTGATGAGCAAGGACAAGACGTACTTCTGTTCATCGATAATATCTTCCGTTTCACGCAAGCAGGTTCTGAAGTATCTGCCCTTCTTGGCCGTATGCCATCTGCGGTAGGTTACCAACCAACACTTGCAACAGAAATGGGTCAATTACAAGAGCGTATTACATCTACAAATAAAGGGTCTATCACGTCTATCCAAGCGGTATATGTACCAGCCGATGACTATACTGACCCAGCACCAGCTACAACGTTCGCTCACTTAGATGCAACAACAAACTTAGAGCGTCGTTTAACACAAATGGGTATTTACCCAGCCGTAGATCCATTAGCATCTACATCTCGTGCACTTTCTCCAGAAATCGTAGGAGAAGAGCATTATGAAGTGGCTCGTCAAGTACAGCAAACTTTACAACGTTACAAAGAGCTTCAAGATATCATCGCTATCTTAGGTATGGATGAGTTATCTGAAGAAGATAAGTTAGTTGTACATCGTGCTCGTCGTATTCAATTCTTCTTATCTCAAAACTTCCACGTAGCGGAGCAGTTTACAGGTCAAAAAGGTTCTTACGTACCTGTAAAAGACACAGTTCGTGGTTTCAAAGAAATTCTAGAAGGAAAATATGATGACCTTCCAGAAGATGCATTCCGCTTAGTTGGTGGCATTGAAGAAGTTATTGAAAACGCGAAGAAAATGATGGCGTAAGGCCTTAGGAGGGACGAAGTATGAAGACATTTCCAGTCAGTATTGTAACTCCTGATGGACCGGTTTACGAAAAAGAAGTAGAAATGGTAAGTGTAAAAGCAGAGAGTGGGGAAATGGGGATTTTACCAGGTCACATTCCAACTGTTGCACCATTAAAAATTAGTGCAGTTCGTCTGAAAAATGGTGGACACACTGATTATGTAGCAGTAAGTGGTGGCTTTATCGAAGTTCGTCCAGATAAAGTAACTGTATTATCATCATCTGCTGAAGAAGCAAACCATATCGATATCCATCGTGCAAATGAAGCGAAGCGTCGTGCTGAGCAACGTCTGCAAGATAAACAAGCACATGTTGACTTTAAACGTGCAGAAATGGCATTACAACGTGCTGTGAACCGTTTAAACGTTTCCGATATGAAATAAAAATTCGTAAAGGCTTTGCCTTTACGGATTTTTTTATGGATTTTATGGATAATTTTACAAAAATGGTATAATTATATCAGTGCTCGTATAAGTAGAGAATGTACAACAATTTATAAAGGAGATGAATAAATGATTGGTGAAATGAAACGAGAAGCATTGCAATCTTTAAAAGGAAAATGGGGACTAGGTGTTGGATCAACGATTTTATATCATATTATAAGTTATGTCGTTTCAATGGCTGTAATGCTTATACTATTAATTCCAGTAGTTATAATAGTTCTTTTATTGTCTATTTCAACTGGTTCCATTGAAGAAGACACGATGGCAATTGGAGCTGCTATTACGTTTGGGCTTTTTTACTGCCTTATGATAATTTTAAGTTATGCGGCTTATGGCATTACCTCATACGGTTATACAAATTTGTTTCTACAAATAAGTAAACGAGAAGATGCTAGAGTTGATTATTTATTTGAAGGGTTTCGTGGTTTTAAAAGAATGATGAAAACAATGTGGGCTATGCTTGCAATTTTGTTATATACAGGTACATGGGTTCCAATGCTAGGAACGATTGTATGTGGAATATTAGGATTCTTTGATGAGAGTGCAAACCCATCATTCATAATCGTTTTCTTTGTTTTATTAGCTATTTCGTTTGTTGTAATGGCTATTTTGTATTTTTCATATTCGATGACATATTATGTGATGGTTGAAAAACCAGAATATAGTGTTTCGCAGGCAATGAAAGAAAGTAAGAATCTGATGAAGGGGCACAAATTAGATCTATTTCTTTTATGGCTAAGCTTTATCGGTTGGGCTATTTTAGCGATTTTTACACTTGGAATAGGTTTTCTATGGCTTAGTCCGTATGTGAGTACAACGACAGCGCATTTTTATCGCTACATTTCAAAGGGTGAATTGCAGTAGGAATATGCTATACTAATAGAATTATTGTGTATAGGAGGCGAGGCTAAACATGATTAGTGATTTAAAAGGAGAAGCACTGGACTCATTAGAAGGGAAATGGGGATTAGCTGTCGGGGCAACATTACTGATTTCGATTCTTCTTACGACCTTTAGTTTTAGTATTGAGTGGGTATTTTCTTCAATTTTTGATTGGAAAGAAACGAAAAATTCAATTTCAATAAATATCATTACATTTTTTGTTACTGGGCCTTTAACTTTAGGTGGATATTATCTTGCTTTAAATATCCTTCGTGAAAAGCAAGCTAGTATCGGTAATGTGTTCATTTGGTTTTCAGAGGGAAAGAGATTTTTAAAATCATTTTTATTATATTTATTAGTAAATTTTTATCTTTTCTTATGGACGTTACTGTTCATTATCCCAGGCATTATTAAATCATTTTCTTATGCGATGACGTACTTTATAATAAATGATCACCCTGAGTATTCTATAAATCAAGCGATTACAGAAAGCCGTCGTATGATGGATGGGCATAAGATGGAGTATTTCATTTTATGTCTGAGCTTTATTGGTTGGTTTATATTAAGTTGTATTACACTCGGGATTGGATTCTTATGGCTAATTCCATATTTTTATACGACGTCAGCAGCCTTTTATGAAGAGATTGCAGAGGAATATTACGAGAAAACAATTCCGACACTATAAAGTGGGGCATCCCACATTGATGATTCGTTTTATAAAACACCCAGTATGAGCTATTGATTCATACTGGGTGTTTTTTGTAGAAATTTTATAAATTGATGACTAGTAAGTGGTTTGCTGAAATAGTAACCTTGCATATATTTACAGTTGTTCTTTTGTAGAAACTTAAGTTGTTTTTCTGTTTCAATTCCTTCAGCAACGACAGATAGGTTTAACGTATTTGCAAGAGAAAGGATAGTGGAAACGATGGCCCTTTCTTCAGGGCGATGATCGGCGAGTTGTGTAAATTCTCTCGGTACTTTTAATGTATCAATAGGGAAAATGGATAAATAAGCAAGAGAAGAATAGCCGGTTCCGAAGTCATCAATGGACGTTTGAATACCATATTCCTTTAATTGCTTTAGCTTGGATAACGTTTCTTTTTCATCGATCATTGCAATTCGTTCTGTTAACTCAAGTGTTACATCTTTTGGATCGACTTTAACGTCTGTTATTATTTGTAAAATGTTCTCAATTAAATTATTTTGCTGGAACTCTTTAGCTGATAAGTTAACACTTATTTTTAAATCTTTGTAGCCAAAAGTATGCCATATTTTTAGCTGACGACAAGATTCATTTAATACCCAATGACCAAGTGGAATGACTTGGGGAGTTTCCTCTACAATTGGAATGAACTCACATGGCGGAATGTCACCTAGGAGTGGGTGTTTCCAGCGTAGCAATGCTTCGGCACCAATGATCTTTTTCTTCGTAATATCAATTTGTGGTTGATAGACGAGATAAAATTCTTCGTTTACTAAAGCGAGTGGTAAATCTTTTTCAATTCGAGCTTTTCGTTCCATTTTTTTATACAATTCTTTCGTGTACAGAGAGCTACCATTTTTCCCTTTATTTTTTGCTTCGTACATGGCCATATCAGCATGTTGTAAAATCGATAACGGATCTTCACCTGCTTCAGGGTATATTGCTATCCCGATGCTAGGTGAGATTTGTAATTGTTGATTTTCAATTTCGAATGGTTCGTTCATGGCTGCTACAATTGTATCAGCTATTTTTTTTACATCTGGCCTCTTTTTATAATTTTCGATAAGGATTGTGAACTCATCTCCAGCTAATCGGGCAAGCTTCATATTTGGTGTCGCTATACTTTCGAGTCTTTTTGCTACTGCAATTAATAGAAGGTCGCCTACCCTATGACCGAGGGTATCGTTAATAACTTTAAAGCGATCTAGGTCAAGAAACATAACAGCAAAAGGCATTTTTGATATTTTGGATCGCGCAATTGCTTGTTCTACATATTGATGAAATGCACGTCGATTTGCAAGCTCTGTTAGTGTATCATGATATGCTAGAAAATTAATTTGTTCCTGTTGTTGTTTGCTTTCCGTAATATCTTTAATCATTAAATAAACTCCAGAAATATGATCCTTTAAAAAGATAGGAACAGCTGTCACATGCAAATAGTAAATATCTCTATTTTTATGATATGCTCGTATTTCTAAAGAAATAGATTTCCCCTTTTTTACGCGATGGAAGGCATTGATGATTTCTTCCAAATCTTCTTCATACGTAAGTGAATAGTAAGGTTGATTTAATAATTCATTCGTTTGATAACCGAGTAAAGTCGTACCAGCGTTATTCACTTTAAGAAAATTACCGTATAAATCTAATGTGAAAATGGGATCTGGATGATGCTCGTATAAAGATTTAAACATTTGTTGGTTATGATATAGTTCATTTTTTTGTTCTACTAAATCTTCTGTACGCAGTTCAATTTGTTTTTCGAGTTCTGAGTTGAATTGCATTTGGGCTAATAATAATATTTTATTTTGTTTTCGAACTAAACTATGGCGAATGAGAACGAAGGAGAAAGTTATCATAAGCCCGATTACTACAATAGGTGCAAAAACATATTCGACTAATATGAAAACAATAAGCATTACGACAGAAATATAAGGTAATGATAATCTGATCGCTTCCCCAAGTTTAGGTGTTAATAGCACTTGTTCTTGTTTTTCAGGTTCTTTTGTATGAAGAATACAGGCGATTGCTACTAGCACTAAAGTTACTTGATAGAGAGGAGTAATTGTAAACATAGAATATTCGGGCGTGAAGTATTTGATATAAGCATAAATCGCATCTGTAGTCGCATACAAAATTAAAGCACTACCAAGGAGCGCACCGACTTTTTTCGGTAATAAGGAAAGTGGTTTGAATAAAAGGTTAATTCCTATGAGAAAAAAGAGTAAATCGGTCATTGGATAAGTAAGTTGAACAAATATGTCGATATAGGATGTTGAAGAAATGTAAATGGTTCGTTCAATAAGTAAGTAGTAACTTAAAGTGAACTGTGCTGTAACAATAATACAAATATCACATATCATAAAAAGCTTTTCTAATAAATCTCGGTTATAAATGATTTCATATAGAAAGGCAAATGCAAAGCTAATTAAAAAAAGTAGATAAAAAAAATCAGACGGATCAACGAATGTATAGTAGTCCTTTAAAATTAAACGTTGATAGGCAACGATGATATCACCAATGAAATAAGAGAGGGTTCCAACACATAAAATGGTCCAAAATAAACGAGGTAACCCTTCTTTCATGTTTGAAAAATAAAGTATATAACTACAAGCGATAACATCAATGAATAATGTACTCATACCAATTAATATTTGAAAAGGAAATGAGTATTCATATAGAAAAGGCATTGTCACGTAATGAATCATTATAGACAACAATATAATGCTTATAAGAATGCTTACATGTGTTTGTTTTTTCATTTATCTCACCCACGGTATATACATATAAATTCCTCTTTTTATTTTTTATAGTTTCTATACTTATTTTGCACAGGTATAGCCAGTTATAAAAATAGATTTTAATAATTCTCGTTTCTGTCCCCAACATATCGACATGGGAATTTGAAGTTTGCTATAATGATTAAAATAGTTGCATTATTTAGAAAAATTTAAAAATAATAATTACTGCAACTAGGACATATTGTTTACTAAGTGAACTTGTTCTTAATTTAGGGGGGAGGGTTTCACAATGGCAAGTGTATATGAAAATAGTTATATGATCGTTTTGATTTTCTTGCTATTAGGCATATTGCTTCCGGTAGTGGCTCTTACATTAGGAAGGATGCTGCGCCCGAGTAAACCAAGTGCAGCGAAAGCGACGACGTATGAGAGTGGGATTGAGCCTTTTCATGATGCAAATATTCGGTTTCATGCTCGTTACTATATTTTTGCTTTATTGTTTGTCATCTTTGATGTAGAAACTTTATTTTTATATCCATGGGCTGTTGCATATGACAAGCTCGGTTTATTTGCACTGATTGAAATGTTCATTTTTGTTGTAATGTTGCTAGTTGGGTTAGCGTATGCTTGGAAAAAGAAGGTGTTACAATGGTTATAAATTTTGAGGAATTACATCCAAATGAGCGAGCGGAATTAGAACGAAATATCTTTTTTTCTACATTGGAACAGTTGAAGGGATGGGCGCGAAGTAATTCTTTATGGCCAATGACATTTGGACTGGCATGTTGCGCAATTGAAATGATGGGAGTAGGTTCATCACATTATGATTTAGATCGATTTGGGTCATTTTTTCGGACTTCACCAAGGCAATCGGACGTTATGATTGTGTCGGGAACGGTAACGAAGAAGATGGCTCCTATTGTTCGGCGCTTATATGATCAAATGCCTGAACCGAAATGGGTTATTGCAATGGGATCTTGTGCGACAGCAGGGGGTCCGTATGTAAATTCATATGCTGTTGTAAAAGGTGTAGATCAAATTGTACCAGTTGACGTGTATATCCCTGGTTGCCCACCAAATCCCGCTGCTTTAATTTATGGCATTAATAAATTAAAAGAAAAAATTCGTTACGAGGCAAAGACGGGGAAGCAGGTGACGAATAAATGAGTGATCCAAACAAAGATTTAGAGGATTTGAAAAGAGAAGCGGCTAGGCGGGCGAAAGAAGAGGCGAGAAAGCGTCTCGTTGCGAAACATAATGCGGAAATAAGTAAACTTGAGGAAGAAAATCAAGAAAAAGAGAAAGCGCTATCAAAAAATGATGGTATGACTGTGGAAGAAGCGAAACACCGTGCTGCAGCAGCCGCAAAAGCGAAAGCGGCGGCGCTAGCAAAACAAAAAGGAGAAGGAACAGAAGAAGAAAAGGCCAAGGCGAAAGCAAAGGCAGCAGCGGCCGCAAAAGCAAAAGCGGCGGCGCTAGCAAAACAAAAAAGAGAAGGAATGGAAGAAGGAACAGAAGAAGAAAAGGCAAAAGCAAAGGCGAAGGCAGCAGCAGCCGCAAAAGCGAAAGCGGCGGCGTTAGCAAAACAAAAAAGAGAAGGAACAGAAGAAGTGACGGAAGAGGAAAGAGCCAAAGCAAAGGCGAAGGCGGCAGCAGCCGCAAAAGCGAAAGCGGCGGCGTTAGCAAAACAAAAAAGAGAAGGAATGGAAGAAGTAACAGAAGAAGAAAAGGCCAAGGCGAAAGCGAAGGCTGTGGCGGCCGCAAAGGCAAAAGCAGCGGCGCTAGCAAAGCAGAAAGCTTCGCAAGGTGATGGGGATTCGGGAGATGAAAAGGCGAAGGCAATTGCAGCAGCGAAGGCGAAAGCGGCAGCGGCTGCAAGGGCGAAGATGGAGGGTGCTGAAGGTAAGAAGGAAGAGGAAGCGAAGCAGGAAGAGCCATCCGTGAATCAACCGTATTTAAATCAGTATGTTGAAGTTATTAAGGGAAAAGTAGGAGAGGATGCTTTAGTAGATTGCTACATTAATAAACTTTCCAAAGATGTACCAACTCTTGTAGTGGAGCCCTCAAAATATTATGAAGTAATGGAGTTACTGCGATCCCATGAGGAACTTGCATTTGATTATATGTCAGAGTTACATGCGACGGATTTTGTGACACATATGGAAGTGTATGTTCATTTATTTTCATATGGAAAGAAACAGTCAGTAGCGGTGAAGGTGAAGCTGGATCGGGAAGCGCCGCAAGTAGAATCGGTGACAGCGCTTTGGAAAGGGGCGGACTGGCCAGAGCGGGAAGCGTATGATTTGCTCGGCATTGTATTTAAGGGACATCCGAATTTATCGCGTATTTTAATGCCCGATGATTGGATAGGTCATCCGCTTAGAAAAGATTATGAACCGTATGATGTGGAGGTGTAGCTAAATGATCCGTACGGAAGAAATGCTTTTGAATGTAGGTCCTCAGCATCCGAGTACACACGGTGTGTTCAGGCTTGTTATTAAAATTGACGGGGAAATTATTAAAGAAGCTACACCGGTTATTGGATATTTGCATCGCGGGACCGAAAAGATTGCAGAGAGTTTACAGTATACGCAAATTATCCCTTATACAGATCGGATGGACTATTTATCGGCTATGACGAATAATTACGTCATTTGCCACGCTGTAGAGACGATGATGGGGCTTGAAATCCCAGAGCGAGCTGAATACTTGCGAGTACTTGCAATGGAACTCGGAAGGATTGCGAGTCATCTCGTTTGGTGGGGGACAAATCTTCTCGATATAGGAGCGGTCAGCCCGTTTTTATACGCGTTCCGTGAGCGGGAGATGATTATTAATTTATTAAACGAGTTATGCGGTGCCCGGCTTACTTTTAACTATATGAGAGTCGGCGGTGTAAAGTGGGATGCGCCGGACGGTTGGATTGAAAAAGTGGAAGAATTTGTCCCGTATATGAGAGAACAATTGGCGGGTTACCATGATCTCGTTAGTGGCAATGAGATTTTCTTAAATCGTGTAAAAGGCGTTGGTATATATAGCGAAGAAGATGCGATTTCGTATTCTTTAAGCGGAGCGAATTTGCGGTGCACCGGAGTAAACTGGGATCTTCGCAAGGATGAACCGTACTCCATTTACGACCGTTTTGATTTCGATATTCCTGTTGGGAGCGTGGGGGATGCTTGGGATCGCTACGTTTGCCGCATGAAGGAAATTGAGGAGTCGTTAAAAATTGTCGAGCAAGCTGTCCAGCAGTTCCCGAAAGAAGGAGCAGTACTTGCGAAAGTACCGAAGATTATTAAGGCTCCTAAAGGGGAAGCATTCGTCCGTATAGAGTCGCCGCGAGGAGAGATTGGTTGCTATATTGCTAGTGACGGAAAGAAAGAGCCGTACCGTTTGAAGTTCCGCAGGCCGTCTTTTTACAATTTGCAAATTTTACCGAAGTTATTGAAAGGTGAAAACATCGCCAATTTAATTACGATTTTAGGTGGAGTTGATATTGTACTTGGGGAGGTTGATGGCTGATGATTGAAACGCTCTTACAATCACCTTCAAGCTGGACGAATTTCTTCATTTTTTTCGGGTTAGCGGTGCTGCTACTATTTGCGGTCCTTGGCTTTGTTACATATGGTATTTTGGCAGAGCGGAAAGTGATGGGTTTTATGCAGGGGCGGATTGGGCCAAACCAAGTCGGAGGCCGGTTCGGTTTACTGCAAACGGTAGCCGATGTTTTAAAACTATTATTGAAAGAAGATAGTATTCCGAAGGCGGCAGATAAACCGTTGTTTATATTAGCACCTGTCATTGCATTCGCACCAGCATTTATGGTTCTTGCAGTCATCCCGTTTACTGATAAATTTCAGTTCGCGGATATTGGCGTAGGTCTACTGTATTACATTGCTGTTTCTGGCATTACGACGATTGGGGTCATGACTGGAGGATGGGCATCGAATAATAAATATTCCCTTTTAGGAGGGATGCGTGCAGCGGCGCAAATGATTTCTTATGAAATTCCGCTCGTAATGAGTGTAATTGGCATCGTTTTGTTAGCGGGTAGCCTAAATTTAAATGAAATCGTAGCGGCGCAGGAGAATGTTTGGTACATTTTCGTGCAACCAATCGGTTTCGTCGTATTTTTAATCGCAGCGGTAGCGGAGTTAAATAGGACGCCGTTTGATTTACCAGAAGCTGAGTCGGAGCTTGTTTCTGGATATCATACGGAATACTCAGGGTTTCGCTGGGCGTTTTTCATGCTTTCAGAGTACGTATATTTCTTCGGGATGGCATCTTTAATTACTGTGCTCTTTTTAGGCGGATGGAATCCAGTTATGTTCCTTGGATTCATCCCAGGTGCCGTATGGTTTGCTTTAAAGTTTAGCAGTGTAGTCTTTCTATTAATTTGGTTCCGCGTTACGTTTCCGCGTATAAGAGGTGATCAGTTAATGGAGTTTGGCTGGAAAGTATTATTGCCAATTGCACTTGCAAATATTTTCTTAACGGCATTGATTAAGGAGTTATTCTTCTAATCTATGAGGGGGGTGCCAGTAAGAGATGAAAGGGCTATTTAAAGGATTAAAATATACATTAAGCAATTTGAGTAAAAAGAAAGTGACGTATGATTATCCGAATCAACCGTTGCCATTGCCAGATCGTTTTCGAGGGATTCAAAAGTTTTATCCAGAAAAGTGTATTGTTTGTAACCAGTGCTCCAATATTTGTCCGACAGACTGTATTCAGTTAACGGGGAAAAAACATCCGGATCCTACGAAAAAAGGAAAAATTATCGATACGTACGATATTAATTTTGAAATTTGTATTCTTTGTGATTTATGTACAGAAGTTTGTCCGACAGAGGCGATCGTTATGACAAATAACTTTGAACTCGCGGAATATTCACGGGATGACTTATTCAAAAATTTGCAGTGGCTTGATGAAAACGACGAAAACGTCAGGAAGGAGAATAAAGCATGAATGGCGAGTTTATAGCATTCTTTATACTATCCTTGTCTGCAATTATCGGCGGCGTTCTTATGTTGAATGTAACGAAAGTCATGCATATGATGCTAGCTCTCGTTCTGACATTTCTCAGCATTGCAGGTTTGTACTTTCTTTTATCAGCTGAATTTATCGGGGTTGCACAAATTTTACTTTACTCAGGTGCGATCACAATTATTATGATTTTTGGCATTATGTTAACGAAACATAACGCAGAAAATGAATCTCGTCTTACTCTTCGAAAATGGATTATCTTCTTTGCGGTTGTAGCATTTGGGGCAGTTATGTATTTCGCTGTTAACAATATTGATTTTGCAAATGAAAGCACACAAGGAAGTTTACCTCTCCATGAAAAAAACACACTTCAAATCGGTACACTTCTCTATTCAAAATATATTATTCCATTTGAGCTAACTTCAGTTATTTTACTTGTAGCACTTGTTGGCGCAATTATTCTTGCGAAGAAGGATGAGAAAGAGGAGGATTCCAATGAGTAGCGTTCCTGCTTCTGCATATTTAACGCTTGCGATTATTTTGTTTTGCATCGGTTTATTTGGAGCTTTAACGAAGCGCAATACAGTAATTGTATTAGTTTGTATTGAATTAATGCTGAACGCAGCCAATTTAAATTTAGTAGCGTTTAGTAAATTAGGTTTGTTCCCAAATTTAACAGGGCAAATTTTCTCTCTGTTTACGATGGCCGTAGCAGCAGCGGAGGCGGCGGTAGGACTCGCCATTTTAATTGCTTTATATCGTAATCGTACGACAGTTCATGTAGATGAAATGGATACGCTTAAAGGATAACATTGTGACCGAAAAGGGGGAAGGAAACAATGATCGATTATGCATGGCTCATACCGCTTTTCCCGCTTGTTTCGTTTTTGTTATTAATTATATTCGGGAAGAAAATTAGAGAAGGAAGCAGTGTACTTAGTATTTTCTTCGTCTTTCTCTCCTTTATATTTGCGGTACTTGTATTAATAGAACGGTTTTCGACAGTACCAGTGAAGCATAAGTGGGTATGGCTTAGAGCTGGAGATATTGATATATCATTTGGCTTTGAAGTGACGGCATTAGGGGCTTTAATGTTGTTTATCGTTACACTTGTGAGTTTACTTGTACACGTGTATTCGAAAGGTTATATGAAAGGTGAGGAAAGATTACCAACCTTTTATGCCTATTTAGGACTCTTTACATTTGCGATGCTCGGGCTTGTTATATCACCGAATTTATTACAGCTTTATATATTTTGGGAGTTAGTCGGCCTTGGTTCATTTTTACTCATCGGTTTTTATTTCTTTAAAGAAGAAGCGAAGGCTGCTGCGAAAAAGGCTTTTATTATGACACGTATTGGCGATGTCGGTTTATTTATTGGGATGATCTTAATTTTCTGGCATGCAGGTAGTTTTGAATATGACGCAATTTTTAGAGCGATTCATACGGGTGATTTGACTCCGACAATGATTACAATAACGGCGATATTAATTTTTATCGGGGCGATGGGGAAATCAGGTCAGTTCCCGCTTCATACGTGGTTACCAGATGCAATGGAAGGGCCGACGCCTGTTTCGGCACTTATTCATGCGGCGACGATGGTCGCAGCTGGCGTATATTTAGTGGCAACGATGTTTCCGCTATTTTCAGCAAGTGCGGTGGCGATGCAGACGGTAGCAATTGTTGGAGCTTTCACTGCAATCTTTGCAGCTTCCATCGGTCTTGTACAAACGGATATAAAGAGAGTGCTTGCTTATTCTACAGTTAGCCAGCTCGGGTATATGATGCTTGCACTAGGATCTGCCGGTTATGTAGCTGGTGTGTTCCATTTAACGACACACGCTTTTTTTAAAGCATTACTATTTTTGGCAGCAGGAAGTGTCATTCATGCAGTGCATACGCAAAACATTAATAAAATGGGCGGTTTACAGAAGAAGATGA
Source organism: Bacillus cereus group sp. BcHK124 (assembly GCF_027712065.1). Lineage (NCBI taxonomy): Bacteria > Bacillati > Bacillota > Bacilli > Caryophanales > Bacillaceae > Bacillus > Bacillus cereus group sp. BcHK124. The sequence goes on along the minus strand of NZ_JAQFPJ010000004.1, from coordinate 83,612 downwards.
AAGTAACGGGTGCCTTATTTTTAATCGGTACTCTTGCAATTAGTGGTGTGCCACTCCTTTCCGGCTTCTTTAGTAAAGATGAAATTTTAGCGGCAGCTTGGATGAACGGCAATTACGTTTTATTCGTCTTAGCGATACTTGCAGCATTCCTAACAGCGTTCTACATGTTCCGCCTATACTTTCTTGTCTTTACGGGGGAAGCGAAGACGAAGGAAGATGTGCATGAATCGCCCCGCATTATGACGTATCCGATGATTGTCCTTGGCGTTCTTGCAGTCGTGGCAGGCTATATAAATACACCGTGGTTTGGAACGTTTCTCGGAGATTGGCTTACGAAAGATGTAGCGTTTAAAGTGCGAGAGGGGCACGGGCCAGTTTGGATTATGATTGTTGCGACGCTCGTTTCTTTGACAGGGATTGCTCTTGCATATGTCATATATGGCAAGAAATCTATTTCTAGAGATTGGGCTGGTGGCGAGGACTCGCCTCTTTATAAACTTTTGAAAGAAAAATATTATGTGGATGAACTATACAATATGACGGTGCTCCCTATTACGAAAGGAATCGCTCATGTGCTTCGCCTATTTGAAGTGTATGTAGTCGAAGGAATTGCCGTTTTAATAGGGAGTTTAGTGAAAGGGATAAGTGGAATCGGGTCGAGACTCCAAAACGGAAATGTACAAGTGTACGGGACTGTAACAGCTGTTTCACTGGCAGTACTCTTCATTATTTTGCTCTATACGGGAGGGGATTTACGATGAATGATTTGTTATTAACGTTCTTCATTTTTTCCCCGCTTTTAGGAATTCTCTTACTTGCATTCACACCGAAAAAAGAATCGCGTACAGTGCGAGCGCTCGGTTTATTTGGAACGGCGCTTCCATTCGGAATGGCTATCGTCCTCGCTTGTACATATGCTTCTGGAAAGAGTTTGTCTCTATTTGATGAAAAAGTGAAATGGATTACATTTGGGGATTTAGCAGCGGTGGATAAAAGATGGTTTTCCATTTATTACGAGCTTGGTATTGATGGTTTATCGCTCGTTATGATGGTACTGACGGCCCTTCTAGCGATGCTTGCAGCAATTGCGGCATTTACTATTAAAAGAAACTTGAAAGCATTTTATATGCTGTTACTCATGTTAGAAATAGGGATGCTCGGTGTCTTCGCTGCTCAAAATTTAATGTTGTTCTTTATCTTCTTTGAAATTACATTGCCACCGATGTTTTTATTAATTGGGAAGTGGGGGAAATTGTCGAGTGAAAAGGCTGCTTATAGTTATTTAATATATAACGGTATTGGCTCCGCTATTTTGCTCATCGTTTTCTCGGTTTTATTTGCGAAAACAGGTACAACCAATATTACAGAGCTTAAAGAAATATTAACGAGTGTAGGTGCTGGCGGAGGAATGGCTGTCCCAAATAGCTTACAGTTCGGCTTGTTTCTTAGCATAATGATCGCTTTTGCGATTAAACTACCCGTTTTCCCGTTACATCGCTGGATGGTCAATGTACATATTGAAGCACATCCGGCTGTAGTTATGCTTCATGCAGGTGTTTTACTGAAGATTGGAGCATACGGTATAATCCGCTTCGGCCAGGGACTATTCCCGGAATACTTTCGCGAGTTTGCAACGCTCATTGCGATTTTAGGAGTCATCAATTTATTGTACGGAGCCTTCTTAGCGCTCATTCAAACGGACTTCCGGAAGGTGCTTGCTTACTCTAGTATTTCACATATGGGTATTGTATTAATGGGCCTTGGGGCGTTAAATGCACCAGGTACACAAGGCGCTCTATTCCAAGTTGTTTCGCACGGTTTAATTGCGGCCTTACTCTTTTTCTTACTTGGTGTTATAGAACAGCGTTTTGGAACGTCGGATATTACAGCGCTTGGCGGACTTGCAAAAAGTGTACCGGTACTTAGCGGATTCTTCTTAGCGGGAGGAATGGCATCGCTTGGATTGCCGGGGATGTCCGGATTTGTTAGCGAATTTCTTGCCTTTCTCGGTTTATTCCAAGGAGAGCCAGTCGTTGCAGTGGCCGGAGTACTTGGCATCATTTTAACCGCTGTATACGTATTAAGGGCAACACTGCAAGTAACATTTGGTAAGAAAGAGTGGGAAGCGAAAGCTGATATACACGGATGGGAGTATGTTCCTATATTGCTACTTATCTTCTGCATTATTGCAATTGGCGTAATGCCAGAAATACTAGGGGATCCGCTTCAAAATACGTTGAAAACATTGGGGGTGAAGTAGGATGGATATGAATACGTTACTTAGCTTATCGTGGCATCTCATGGTGCCAGAATTCATTATTCTCGGTGCTGCCATCCTTCTTTCCATATGTGATTTGTTTTTTAAGCTGAACCATAGATACGTAGGGCTTGGTGCCATCGCGGCGATCGTATTAGCAATCGTGTCACTAATTACGCTATATAGCGAACCAGCAGGAGATATTTTAAATGGATCATTTGTGTTAGATGGATTTTCAAAAGGATTTAAAACGTTGTTGTTAGGCGGGGCGGTCCTCATTTTATGCATCGCAATGAGCGATGATAAGAAAAATCCAATTGAAGATAAGGGAGAATATTATTACTTATTTTTAATGGCGCTTCTTGGGGCGATGTTTATGGCTTCTAGCGTCGATTTCATTACACTTTTCGTCGGTTTAGAATTGCTTTCACTTTCTTCCTACATTTTAGTAGGAATACGAAAAAAGAACCGTACATCAAATGAGGCAGCAATGAAATATGTCATTAATGGAGGAATTGGAACGGCAATTACGCTCTTTGGAATGAGTTATTTATACGGCATTACAGGATCAACTAATATCGTGGGTATGCAAAAGGTATTTGCTGGGGAACTGGCTGGTGGCATTCAGTTATTGCTAGCTCTTGCATTTCTATTATTACTCGTTGGGCTCTCATTCAAAATTGCGACAGTGCCGTTTCATATGTGGGCGCCTGATGTATATGAGGGAGCGGCTACACCTGTTACTGCTTTTCTTGGAACGATTTCTAAAATTGCGGGGTTCTTACTCATTATTCGTTTGTTCCTCATGGTTTTTGCAAGCGTATCGGTACAAGGAGACATGCAATCTTTATACGGACGTATGAGCATATACATCGCTGTGCTAGCTAGTATTACGATGATTATTGGAAATGTAGTCGCATTAAAGCAATATAACGTAAAACGTTTATTTGCTTATTCAGGAATCGCGCATGCAGGATATTTACTCGTACCGCTTGTAGCATTATCACCATTTACGATGGATAGCATGTGGTTTTACATGCTTGCGTATATGCTTATGAATATAGGTGCGTTTGCAATTATCCACGGCTTAATCTTACAAAGCGACAAAGAAAATATCACCATTTTTACCGGATTATATAAAAGGTCGCCATTTACAGCAATCGTGATGACGATTTTTATTTTATCGCTAGCGGGGATACCAGGAACAGCTGGTTTCATTGGGAAAATTAATATCTTTTTAGGGGCCCTTCATGTAGAGCCAGCTCATTACGTACTAGCTTCTATTATGATGGGGACGACAGTCATTTCATTCGTATATTATTTCCGTATTTTACAGCAAATGTTTTTCCGTACAGGAGAAGTAGAAGAGAAAATTCGTTTGCCACTCAATATAAAGGTTGTGATGAGCCTTTGCGCAATTTCGATTGTAATACTAGGGATTATGCCGATGATTGGGTACAATTTCTTTTATGAATATTTTCCATTAATGAAAGATTTCTTCTTCTTAGGGAACGTGGTACAATAGTGAAAATAAAAGGTGTGGAGTCGTTACTCTGCGCTTTTTATTTTGTGTGAACTACGATTGAAAATGCATATAAGTATACGCTTTTAAAAAGAAAATTACGATGTAAAATGTAAGATGCTTATTTGTATTTGAAAAAGTGTGGCTCCTACTTATTATGGTATCGTTTTTATATGATTTCGTAAGTAGTAGCTAGGTAAAAAGGAGTCGGTTTTTTGGCACATCTTTTAGGGCAACAAGCACTGATTGCTATCGTTTCGCATTTATTGTTTATTACCATTACGTGGTGGGCCTTACAAGGTATTCACATTGAGCGTTTAATGAAGCCTGGAAAGGTGATGCAGACGAGAGTATTACTTATCTTAATTACAATTGCAATTGGGACATCTGTAAGTAACTTTTTCCTTGATTATTTAGGCTATTCAAAGAGTTTAACGTATTTAGTAAAGTAAGTGTATAGAACCTCATATCTCCGTTAACAATGGGGATAGGAGGGGATGAAATTGAAGCTTAAAGCCATTCTTATTGTTGCATTAAGTGTTGTTTTATTTTTGGTTGGGTATAGAGAGATGAAACCAATGAGCGATGAACAGAAGATGGAGAACATGATCGCAGCTGTAGAGAAAAATGATGCTAAAGTAGAGAAATGGTCATGGTTAGCACGAGAAACAAAAACAATTTCTAATATACATACGTTTCAAAAGTTGTTAAACGATGTGAAGGATAAGGCGAATATTCAAAAGTGGGAATTAGAGCAATCTCCAGATGGATATAAAGCTACATCCTATAAAAAATTTTCTTCCTATGAAGAACGAGTAGTAGTAACTTGGAGTAAGGAAAATACTAAAGAAAACACTTTCATTATCTTTGAAGTAAGCGGGGCAAAATGGGACCCGAAGTATATTCAGAAAACGAATAAAATTTTTAGTGAAAAACCTATAATTTACACTTGTGTTCAAGGTGTACTGAATGATAAGATTGAAGGTGTTTTGCAAAATAAAACCAATCAGGTTTTGAAAGATCTTTCAGCAAGAGCGATCGAACAGATAGAAGAAAGAGCATTTGTGTCAGTCTCCGCATACAATAAAAAGTGGGATGACGCTCTTTCAACAAATAGAGAGAAAATAAATGTGCAAATAGCAATACGTTCTACAGACAACAAAGATACAATTGTGGTTGGCACACCGATCATAACTTCTGAGTATTGAGTGAATAGATACTGAAAAAAGGACACGGAGGGGAATAATTTGGAAAAGATCATCGTCCGTGGCGGAAAGCGGTTAAACGGCACAGTGCGTGTTGAGGGCGCAAAAAATGCTGTATTACCTATAATCGCTGCAGCCCTATTAGCGAGTGATGGAAAGAATGTACTATCTGAAGTACCAGTTTTGTCTGATGTATACACAATTAATGAGGTATTACGTCATTTAAATGCTGAAGTCGTATTTGAAAATAACCAAGTAACAATCGATGCTTCTAAAGAGCTAAACATTGAAGCACCATTTGAATATGTACGTAAAATGCGTGCATCTGTTCAAGTAATGGGACCTTTATTAGCACGTAACGGTCGTGCTCGTATTGCACTTCCTGGTGGATGTGCAATTGGTTCACGTCCAATTGACCAACATTTAAAAGGCTTCGAAGCAATGGGAGCAAAAGTACAGGTTGGTAACGGTTTTGTTGAGGCATACGTTGAGGGAGAACTAAAAGGAGCTAAAATTTATTTAGACTTCCCAAGCGTGGGCGCGACAGAAAACATTATGTCTGCAGCTACATTAGCAAAAGGGACAACAATCCTTGAAAACGCAGCGAAAGAACCAGAAATCGTTGACTTAGCTAACTTCTTAAATGCGATGGGAGCGAAAGTACGCGGAGCTGGAACTGGAACGATTCGTATCGAAGGCGTCGATAAATTATATGGTGCAAACCACTCTATTATTCCTGACCGTATTGAAGCGGGAACATTCATGGTTGCAGCGGCAATTACTGGTGGAGACATCTTAATTGAAAATGCTGTGCCTGAACATTTACGCTCAATTACAGCGAAGATGGAAGAAATGGGTGTTAAAATTATTGAGGAAAATGAAGGTGTACGTGTTATCGGCCCAGATAAGTTAAAAGCGGTTGATATTAAAACTATGCCTCACCCAGGTTTCCCAACAGACATGCAATCACAAATGATGGCATTATTACTACAAGCTGATGGAACAAGTATGATTACAGAAACGGTATTTGAAAACCGCTTTATGCACGTTGAAGAATTCCGTCGTATGAATGCTGATATTAAAATCGAAGGTCGTTCTGTTATTATGAACGGTCCAAACAGCTTACAAGGTGCTGAAGTAGCAGCAACTGATTTACGTGCTGCAGCTGCATTAATCTTAGCTGGTTTAGTATCAGAAGGTTACACTCGTGTAACTGAGTTAAAACATCTTGACCGTGGCTATGTAAACTTCCATAAGAAATTAGCTGCATTAGGTGCAACTATTGAACGTGTAAACGAAAAAGTAGAAGAAGTGAAAGAACAAGAAGTTTCTGATCTTCATGCTTAATTGAAATAGTCTCTATGTCTTTTGACATAGGGGCTATTTTTTTGGGCTTATTACTGTTATAGTCAAGAAATTCTATACTTATGCACGTACCAGTAAAAATATTTAGAAAATTTTTGTTTTATATGGATCCCCTTAAGTATGTTCTAAAAGAAAGAGTTGTTCCATAAGAATGAATGGAGTAAAGCTTTTTTTATCCCGCTTTAATGGGCAGTAAGACCCCCACCTCAAAATTCAGCAAAAGCAAAGAAGTTAGGTGGGGGATCAACTGCCCATAAAAGCCCGATTGGTTCAACTAATAATCAGTGGGGGATGAAGGAAACCCCCACTGATTAAAGTTTCACTTTATATTGGGGGAAATAAGATGAAATTTTCAAAGCCACTTTTTATTACAGTAGCGCTTCTCATAGCGCTCGTTATCATTGTACCTGCTGCTCTTGTGATTCCGTTTGCGAAAGCAAAAGTAGAGGGAAAAGCAGCTTCTAAAACTCCTCCAGCGATAGAAAGTATACCAGCTCCAGGAAAAGTGGATACAGCGGTTCAAGTTGCTGTATATCGCGAGAAACAAAAGAAGGTAGAGTCATTACCTATGGAGGAGTATGTGACCGGTGTAGTAGCTTCTGAGATGAATGCCAGTTTTGAAATAGAGGCGCTAAAGGCGCAGGCATTAGCAGCGAGAACATTTGTCGTGCAGCGTATGCTAAGCGGAGGTAAGAAAAACAATGCGGACGTGACAGATACGGTGAAAGATCAAGTGTACAAAAGCAAAGAAGAATTGAAAAAACAATGGGGCAATAACTACGAAAATAATTTGAAGAAAATCGAAGAAGCTGTTTCGAAAACCGCAGGACAAGTTTTAACGTATGACGGAAAGCCAATCTCAGCATCATTCTTCTCAACGAGTAATGGCCGGACAGAAAATGCAGCCGATTACTGGGGAAATGATTATCCGTACTTAAAGAGTGTAGATAGCCCGTGGGATCAAGCTTCTCCGAAATTTACGAGCGAGCAAACCTTTACCGTAGCTGATTTTCAAAAACGTCTCGGTGTGAAAGTGCTAGCAGACGGAAAAGTTGGTGATATTAAAGGGCGTACAGAAGGAAAACGTGTAAAAGAAGTAGCGTTTCAAGGGAAAACATTAACCGGAAGAGATGTACGTGACAAATTAGAGTTACGCTCTTCTGACTTCACGTGGAAACAAGATGGAGATAAAATCATTGTTACGACGAAAGGCTTCGGCCACGGCGTTGGTATGAGCCAATACGGCGCGAATGGCATGGCGGCGGAAGGTAAGAAATATACAGATATCGTCGCTCATTACTATAAAGGCGTTGAAATAAAGACGATGAACGATTATGAAGGTAAGTTGATGGTGAAGAAGTAGGTGTCAGGGTCTCCTGGCACCTGCTTTTTGTTTAAAATATCATAATTTTCCATTAATTGTTTGGTATAATAGGATAAAAAGTATTTGGGGGAGACAAAATGGCGTTACTGGAGTTGAAACAATTAGGTAAGACGAACCAGTTACCGGCAGTTGAACTGAAGGTTGAGAAGGGGCAATGTGTTGTTTTGCAATGTAATAACCATACAGCTAAAGTGTTACACCGTATTATTATTGGTGAGGAAGAAGCTTCAACTGGCAATGTGCTATTTGAGGGAGAGTCGATTGGAAAGAAAAACTATTCTCGCATCGGCTTTTGTTTTTTGAAAGATGAGGCATATGATCGTTTGAAGGTGAAGGAATACTTTAAGTTTTTAATAGGGCTCTATGAATCGAATATGAGTATAGAAGAAGTTGTACAATATGTCGGCCTTTTAGATAAATTAAACGTTAAAATAGAAAAACTATCATTTTCAGAGAAACGTCGTCTTCATATTGGGCGAGTTATGATTCATAATCCGGATTTAGTTATTTTGGAAGAACCAGAGCAAAATGTAGATACAGAGAGTACGATTGTGATTCGAAAAGCAATTATGAAAATGAAAGAGCAAGGAAAGGCGATTTTTATTACATCATCTTTCCTATCGGACGCTCTTTCGTTAACAGAAGATGTATACATATTAAACAATGATGGTGTGAAAAAAGTAGAAATTGAACAAGAGGAAGCAGAAGAGGTCGATGAAGAAAAAGTCGTTCAAATGATTCCGCAAATGAAGTTAGAAAGAATACCAGCGAAAGTAAACGATAAAATCATCTTATTAGACCCAATGGAAATCCATTTCATTGAAACGCAAAACGGAGTAACACATATTCACGTTCGTGAAGGGGATTTCGTATGCGCATTAACATTAAGTGAACTAGAAGCAAGATTAACAGGTTTTGGTTTCTTTAGATGTCATCGCTCGTATCTTGTAAATTTGCAAAGAGTACGAGAAGTGATTACGTGGACTCGTAATAGCTTTAGTTTAATTTTGGATGACGAAAGAAAAAGTTCAATCCCGCTTTCGAAAGGACGAATGGATGAGTTGAAAGGTGTAATTGGGCTATAAAAAGTGCTCCAATAAGCTCAAAATAAGATCCATTCATCGGTAAAAATACTCCTTTTACCGGTATTTTACTGCGTAAACCCTTTGATTTTCATATGATTGAGTCAAGAAAAGCGAAACAAACAAACGAAAAGCGCTAAAGCGACTTTCATCTATAAAAGAAAAAACAAAGGGGATGACGAGATGACATTGGCAATTGAAATGAAAGATGTAATGAAAAGCTTCAATGAAAAAACGGCACTTCGAAATGTAAATATTGAGGTGAAGCAAGGAGAGATTTTCGGATTCCTCGGACCGAGTGGCTCTGGGAAAACGACAACAGTAAAAATTTTAACTTCTCAATTACTTCATAGCGTTGGAACGGTAAAAGTATTAGGGAAAGATATTACAGGGCCAAGCAGCATCGATTATAAACGAATTGGTATTTTAACAGACAACAGCGGTTTATATGAGAGACTTAGCATTTATGATAATCTACTATTATTTTGTGACTTATACGATTGCAAAAAAGAACGAATCGATGAAGTACTAGCGCAAGTAAACTTATTAGATGATAAAAAAACATTAGTAAAGAAACTATCAAAGGGAATGAAGCAGCGCGTTACATTAGCTAGAGCAATCCTTCATAAACCAGATATCCTCTTCTTAGACGAACCAACATCTGCACTCGATCCAGTTAACGTACAAAACATTCATAAAGTCTTAAAAGATTTAAATAAAGAAGGAACGACGATTTTCTTAACGACTCACAATATGGAAGAAGCAGAGACGCTTTGTAACCGCATCGCCTTTCTATGTGGCGGAGAAATTGTAGCGCTTGATACACCGGAGAACCTTCGCTTACAATACGCGAAAGATCAAATACAAGTCGTATTAAAAGATAAGCAAAAAGAAGTGGTGCAAAAAGATGAATTAGGTGCAAAACGTATTTCAGAATGGATGAAAAAAGGTGAATTACTATCCATTCATTCACACGAACCAACGCTAGGCGATATCTTTATTGAAGTTACTGGGAGGGGATTATAATGACATTTTCAATGAGAAGATTTTCAGCTATTTTTCGGAAAGAGGTACAGGATATTAAAGCAAATGCATCTGTACTCGTAATGGCGGCACTGCCACTCGTATTTTCTTTTGTTTATCAACAGATGGATGGACCGAAAGAGCAAATCGCTAATATGGTAACTTTAATGGCTTTAACAATGGTAGGAAGCTTTGTTCAAGCAGCTTTAATTGCGGAGGAAAAAGAAAAACAAACGCTACGTGTAATGATGTTATCTCCAGCATCAACATTAGAAGTATTGCTAGGAAAAAGCGCATTAACAGCTCTTATTACATTCGTAATTTGTATTAGTAACTTTGCGATTTTAGGTGTAATAAAGGGGAATATGGTTTTAATTGCTCTATTTTTACTTGTTAGTATATTTTTCTTCCTTATGTTAGGTACGGGGATTGGATTAATAGCTAAAACAACGGCGTCAACATCAGTAGTAGGTATGCCGATTCTATTTGTTTTTTTTCTAGCTCCAATGTTAGGCGGATTTATTAAAAGTGAGTTTGTAAAAAAGGCAATCGATTTCCTTCCAACGAAGCATCTTGCGGACGCAATGCCGAAATTGCTGGCTGGAAAAGGATTTTCGACTGTTAGTGGTGATTTAATCAATATTATAATTTGGTGTGTGCTTTCCATTATTCTTTGTATTGTAGTTTACAAAAAGAAACAAATGGACTAAAAACTGAGCCAAAACGCTCAGTTTTTTCTTTTTTCTATCATTTCCTCGGAAATTTTACAATTCTTATACATATTTTTACATATTTTGTCGAAAAGTAATTAGTTATAGGTTGTATAGGATGCGTGAATATTGTTCAAAATGATTGCTGAGGTGATGATGGAATGCGAGGAAGAAATAATAAAAAGTCGCAAAAGGTAGTACATTTATTTCAAAAAAGATGGGTATTTCCGGCACTATACATTGCTTGTGCAGCGGTAATTTTAATGGTTGCGCTATGGTTCCAAGGAGCTAATCCGAAGAAGACTCCGAACCAAGATCAAGCAACGCCGTATACACAAACGGAAGATCCAGCAGTACCAGTAACGAAGTCTTCAGAAGTAGTGAAAATGCCAGCTCCTGCTAATGCGGAAGTAGTTGTACAGAAGAAGTTCTATGAAGATGCAGCAACTGAGGCGGAACAAGAAAAAGCACTTGTCTTTTATAACAACACATATTCCCCGAACAAAGGAATTGACATTGCTGCGAAGAATGGAAAAGAATTCAATGTTACAGCTGCTTTAAGTGGTACAGTAACGAAAGCTGAAAAAGATTCACTTCTTGGTTATGTTGTAACAGTTGATAGCGGAAATGGTGTAGCAGCTTCTTATCAAAGCTTAGGCAGTGTGAAAGTAGAAAAAGGTGCACGAGTTGTACAAGGTGAAGTATTAGGAAAATCCGGTCTAAGTGCAATGAATAAAGAAGCAGGTTCTCACGTTCACTTTGAAGTACGTAAAGACAATGTGGCTGTGAACCCTGAGCGCTACTTAAATAAGTCAGTAGCAGAAATTAAAGCTGATGCAGGTGCTGCAAAGGCAACGAACGCTTCTGGTAAAAAAGCTGATGACAAATCTCAAAAAGAAGAAAAGTCAACGAGCACGAAACCAGAAAGTAAAACAGAAGACAAGTCTCAAAAAGAAGAGAAATCAACTAGCGGTTCAACTAGTGACAAAAAAGAAGAACCGAAGAAAGAAGAAAAATCAACAAATGGTTCTACAGAATCATCTAACAGTTCTTCTTCACAAGAATAAGAAAGTGAAAAAATCAGTTCTCAATAGAGAGCTGATTTTTTTATTTCCATATAAAAATACTCAATTTCGAGAAAAAAGTTGCAATAACAAGGAAAAATGACGAGATTCACGAATATATATTACAAAAAGGAGGGGATACTGTGTCATTTTTGTTTGTTCTGTCGACTGCTATTATTTTATTGTTTGTTTTATTTACTTTATATTATTACATTGCCGGTAAGAAAGAGGTTCCCCACCATCAATTGTTAGAAGAAGAGTTAGAACGAGAAGAATGACGCCTTGTATACAAGGTGTCATTTTTTTCGCCAAAATAGTCACTGTTAACGTATTTCTCACAAAAAAATGTAATTTTTCTTAACTTAGTCCGCAAAAATAGTGAACATGTAGCATATATCAGTAGTGCGGGCAATACAATGGTATAAACCAAAGCAAAGAGAGTGTTTGAGGTGAGAAATCGTGAATCATTTCATTATAAATCCAAGAATGTTTAACGCTTACAAACAGCACTCACACTTACTTCTAAGTCGTATGCAGCGAGGCTCATTTCACACTTCTCACATCCAATTTAGGGAGGCGAGTGGTGTGCACGATTACATCAAAGAGAGAACTATCAAGATTGGTAAGTATATCGTGGAGACAAGAAAGACAGTGCGTGTCATTGCAAAGGAATTTGGGGTATCAAAGAGTACAGTCCATAAAGATTTAACGGAACGTCTACCAGAAATTAATCCAGAGCTCGCAAATGAAGTGAAAGAAATTCTTGATTATCATAAGTCTATTCGTCATTTAAGAGGCGGAGAAGCAACAAAACAAAAGTATAGAAAAGAAGATGTAGAAAAGCCGGTACGTCAATAAATATACGATCGCAAACATTCCGTTTCAATTCGGTAATATTTTTCAGAAAAATTCTTTTTGCGAATATTACGTTTCTGTTAAATTTATGATAAAATCAGAAATTAGGTGTAAAAGAATTCGGGTGTAACCTGATTTTGAATATCGAGGAGGAAAAAACGGGAATGTTTGCGCGAGATATCGGAATTGACCTAGGTACGGCTAACGTATTAATCCATGTTAAAGGTAAGGGTATTGTATTAAATGAGCCATCTGTTGTTGCTATTGATCGTAACACAGGTAAAGTATTAGCAGTAGGTGAAGAAGCAAGAAGTATGGTGGGACGTACGCCTGGTAATATTGTAGCCATTCGTCCACTAAAAGATGGTGTAATCGCAGATTTCGAAATTACAGAAGCGATGTTAAAGTATTTCATTAACAAATTGGACGTAAAGAGCTTCTTTTCAAAACCTCGCATTTTAATTTGTTGTCCAACAAATATCACATCAGTAGAACAAAAAGCAATTCGTGAGGCTGCTGAACGTTCAGGTGGTAAAACGGTATTTTTAGAAGAAGAACCAAAAGTAGCCGCAGTTGGTGCTGGTATGGAAATCTTCCAACCAAGCGGTAACATGGTTGTTGATATTGGTGGAGGTACAACAGATATCGCTGTACTATCTATGGGTGATATTGTTACCTCTTCCTCTATCAAAATGGCTGGCGATAAGTTTGATATGGAGATTTTAAACTACATTAAACGTAAGTATAAGCTATTAATTGGAGAACGTACTTCAGAAGATATTAAAATTAAAGTTGGTACAGTATTCCCAGGTGCACGTAGCGAAGAACTTGAAATTCGCGGACGCGACATGGTAACAGGTTTACCACGCACAATTACAGTATGCTCTGAAGAAATTACAGAAGCATTAAAAGAAAATGCAGCTGTTATTGTACAAGCTGCAAAAGGCGTACTAGAGCGCACACCACCAGAATTATCAGCGGACATCATCGACCGCGGTGTTATTCTAACAGGCGGTGGAGCTTTACTACACGGTATTGATATGCTTCTAGCAGAAGAGCTAAAAGTACCAGTATTAATTGCTGAAAACCCAATGCACTGCGTTGCGGTTGGTACAGGTATTATGTTAGAGAATATCGATAGATTACCAAAGCGTGCTTTACGATAAAGTGAAAGGAACTAAGGTGTAAGCCTTAGTTCTTTTTTTGTATTTTTATTTTTGTATTTCGATTTATTGAGAAAATAGAAGAAAAATAAAGAAAAACGAAGAATATAGGTAAAATATTCATATATATGGTTAAATTTAATATTTCCGTATTTGAAAACGTTTATAATATAATGAGTCGAATACGACATTAAGGCAAATCATGTTCAAATACATATTGCCTTTCCCTAATCTGGGCATACACTCTTTTCTACCTCCGTGTCAGTTGCAAGGATATGCAACTATTTTAAGAGAATAGAGTGTATGCATTTTTTTTATAAATAGGAAGTAAAGTTTCACTTTATAATGACAAACAATAAACAAAATGGGATAATAGACAATATGTCCAAGTGGTAAGACCAATATTACAAAAGGGGCGATTGTTATATGCTAAATATAGAACAAATTAAAGAAATCATTCCTCACCGCTATCCATTTTTACTTGTTGATAAAATATTAGAAGTAGATGAAGGAAAAAGAGCGGTTGGAATTAAAAATGTATCCGCAAACGAAGAATTCTTTAACGGGCACTTTCCTGACTACTCAGTTATGCCCGGTGTACTTATTGTAGAAGCATTAGCACAAGTTGGAGCAGTTGCTGTATTAAAGAAAGAAGAAAACCGCGGAAGACTTGCTTTCTTCGCAGGTATCGACAATTGTCGTTTCAAAAAACAAGTACGTCCAGGTGATCAACTTCGTCTAGAAGTAGAAATGACGCGTGTACGTGGTCCAATCGGAAAAGGAAAAGCAATCGCAACAGTAGATGGTGAAATTGCTTGTGAAGCTGAAATTACATTTGCGATTGGTGATAAAAAAGAATAGATGTGAATTAAAAAAATTCTTCTGCAACATGCAGGAGAATTTTTTTAATTCATATATTTTTTGTCCGAAATATTAAAATACAGATTAATCAGAATTCTTGTTGTAAATGAATGGAAGTTCGTATATAATGACGCTATAAATATCTTGAAATTAAGATAAATGATAGCGCGATAAAAATAGAGACGCGGTTGTCACATTATAAAGGGTATGAGATAGGACAAAACTTATTATGATTGGTTATGATGAAGTGTAGAGGAAAGTGATGGGGAAAATTAACAGTATAAACAAATGAAAAATGAGCGTAGCATATCGAACATAGAGAGATAAAGGGGAAAGTGTCGCATTTTGAAAAGAGGAGATCATACCATGTTCGGGAGAAAAAAAAGAAAACCATTACGACAATTAATTACACATAAAGAGCCTAAGTCACGCATTACGGAACAGTACCGTAACATCCGTACAAATATTGAATTTACATCTGTAGATAATCATGTTCGTTCTATTATTGTTACTTCGGCAGATCCAGGCGAGGGGAAAACAACGACAATTGCGAACTTAGCAGTTGTTTTCGGACAACAAGGAAAGAAAGTATTGTTAATTGGAGCAGACTTACGTAAGCCAACAATTCAAAACTTATTTGCTGTTCATAGCCCTAATGGCTTAACGAACCTATTATCAGGACAAGCGAAATTCATGCAATGCATTCAAAAAACAGATATAGAGAACGTATACTTAATGGCTTCAGGACCAATCCCGCCAAACCCGGCTGAACTATTAGGTAGCCGGGCAATGGACGAGCTATTACTAGAAGCATATAACATGTTTGATATTATTTTAATCGACACACCACCAGTCCTTGCGATTACCGATGCACAAATACTTGCAAATAAATGTGATGGAATTGTACTGGTCGTACGTAGTGAAAAAACAGAAAAAGATAAAATCGTAAAGGCGAAGCAAATATTAGACAAGGCATCTGGTAAACAACTTGGTGTCGTTTTAAACGATAAGAGAGAAGAAAAGGAACAATATGGATATTATTAGGAAATAATGTGTAGAATAGTAAATTCTGAGCTGATAAATAATTTTATCGGCTTTTTCGAATTTTTGTAAAGTATATAATTGCATTATATAAAAAACATGATATAATGGAAATTTTGGAAATTTGTTGGAATGTGTTGTCAGATTTAAGATTATTTTGTAAGATTATATGTGCTTGATGTGAATAAATGTCGAACGAAATCAATCAAAATAAAAAATGTAAGATTTATATGTTATAATTTTTCTTATGTGCAAATTTTAGAAAGTTGGAGGAACTTATGGAAGAAACAATTAGTTTGAAAGAGTTATTTCATATTTTAAAAAAACGTTTAGCAATGATCCTCGTAATCGCCTTTGGTGCAGCCATTGTAAGTGCTATCATTAGCTTCTTCTTTATGACACCAATCTATCAATCTTCGACGCAAATTCTTGTTAACCAGAAGAAACAAGAAGGTGCAATGATTCAAGCTGGTGAAGTTCAAACGAATATTCAATTAACGAATACATATAAGGTTATTATTAAAAGCCCAGTAATCTTAGATCAAGTAAATGAAAAATTAAAATTAAATATGACAGCGCAAGCGTTAACAGGAAAGATTAATGTTGCGAATGAAAAAGATTCACAGGTAATCTCTGTAACAGCTGAGGACAAAGATCCGAAATTAGCTCGTGATATTGCAAATGCTACTGCAGATGTATTTAAAGGTGAAGTTGCAAAAATTATGAACGTGGATAACGTAACAGTACTATCTAAAGCGGAAGTTGCAGAAAATCAATCTCCGATTAAACCACGTCCAATGTTAAATGTAGCAATTGCCTTCGTTGTTGGCTTAATGGCTGCAGTTGGTCTTGCATTCTTACTAGAATACTTAGATAACACAGTGAAAAAAGAAGAAGATGTAGAAAACTTACTTGGTTTACCAGTGTTAGGTATTGTAGCTCGCATGGATGAAGAAACACCAAGTGTGAAATCGCACGCTCCATCATCAAGAAAAGTGAGGGGACAAACAATTGGCTCTTAATTTATTTAAAAAGAAAAAGAATCATCGTCAACGTCGTCAATTAATTGCTCATCAACAACCGAAATCACCAATTTCCGAACAATATCGTAATATTCGAACGAATGTTGAGTTTGCGTCTGTTGATACAAATTTACATTCATTAATGGTAACGTCTGCGAACCCAAGTGAAGGGAAAACAACGACGACAGCGAATATGGCAGTTGTATTTGCTCAACAAGGTAAGAAAGTATTATTAATTGATGCAGATATGCGTAAACCGGCGATGCATCAAATGTTCCAAGTTGATAATATTTTCGGATTGACGAACGTATTAACACATAGTGAGCGTTTTGAGAAGTGTGTGCAAAAAACATCAGTTGATAATCTACACTTTTTAGCGTGTGGGCCAATCCCGCCAAATCCAGCGGAATTATTAGGTTCAAAATCGATGCAAGAACTTCTTGCACAAGCATATAGTATGTACGACTTAGTTATCTTTGACTTACCACCAATTTTAGCTGTAACGGATGCGCAAATTATGGCAAATGTATGTGATGCATCTATTCTTGTCGTACGTAGTGAAGCGACAGAGAAAGAAACGGCTGTAAAAGCAAAAGGATTATTAGATTCGGCAAAAGGTAAATTGTTAGGCGTTGTTCTGAACGATCGTGAGCGAGAACATGGCTTATACTACTATTACGGTGCAAACTAACTTAAAAGTGAGATATGGCAAGAACATATCTCCTTTTTTCCCTTGAATATGAGATAAATCTCATATTCAAGGGAAAAAAGGATCTTTATACGAGAGGGAGGGTGAAAAAATGATTGATTTACATTGTCACATTTTGCCTGGTATCGATGACGGTGCACAAACAGTAACAGATAGTTTAGTGATGGCGCAAAAGGCAATAGAGGAAGGGATTCATACAATTGTCGCAACACCGCACCATCAAAATGGGAAATATATAAATGAACGTACCTCAATTATTCATCAAGTAAAACAACTAAATGATGAACTACAACAACATAATATTCCACTTAATATTTTACCTGGGCAAGAAGTCAGGTTATATGGCGATTTATTAGAAGACTATGAAGCTGGTAAAATTGTTACTTTAAATGAAACAAATAAATATATATTCATTGAATTTCCATCGAATCACGTACCTCGTTATGCAGAACAACTATTATATGAACTGCGTGTAGAAGGAATGATTCCAATTATCGTTCATCCAGAACGTAATGCCGAGTTAATCGAGCGGCCAGATAAGTTATATAACCTTGTAAATAAAGGTGCATTAACACAAGTGACAGCAGGTAGTTTACTTGGGAAATTTGGCAAGAAAATAAAAAAATTCTCACTACAGCTTGTAGAACATAATTTAACGCATATGGTCGCTTCAGATGCACATAACACAACATCAAGAGGATTTCATTTAGCGGAAAGTTACGAATTAATTGAAAAAGAATTCGGAATGAGTGTTATGAGTGATTTGAAAGAAAATCCGTATTTAATCATTAGTGGCAAAGCAATTTATAAGGAAGATCCAGAACAAATTCGTCGTAAAAAATTGTTCGGTATTTTTTAAATAAAGAACTGGTGATGTCTCCTAACCGTTATCAACGGAGGCACTCGGTCGTGCTGTGGGTAGAAATTTTTATTTCGAACCTACCTTAGACGCTTGTCGTCGGGAGTATGACGTGAGGATGGGTTAGATGCCCATAATTTATTTACGGTAGAAACTCTACCTATGGAGTTATAACTATGACTCCATAGATAGGGTTTTTGTTATTGTTACATATGGATATAATAATATATTTTGGGGGTACTAGATTTGAAAAAAGTAAGAAAAGCAATTATTCCAGCTGCGGGACTGGGGACAAGGTTTTTACCGGTAACAAAGGCAATGCCGAAAGAAATGTTACCAATCGTTGATAAACCAACAATTCAATACATAGTAGAAGAAGCGATAGAATCAGGAATTGAAGATATTATTATTGTTACTGGAAAAGGAAAGCGTGCGATTGAAGATCATTTTGATCATTCATTTGAATTAGAGCAAAACCTTTTAGAAAAAGGAAAGTATGAAATGCTTGAAAAAGTACAAGCTTCTTCAAGAATTAATATTCATTATATAAGACAAAAGGAACCAAAAGGACTTGGGCATGCAGTATGGTGCGCGCGTAAATTTATAGGAAATGAACCATTTGCGGTATTACTTGGTGATGATATTGTACAAGCTGAAACGCCATGTTTACGTCAATTAATGGATCAATATGAAGGTACACAGTCGTCAGTTATCGGTGTACAAACAGTACCTGAAAATGAAACACATCGTTATGGTATTATCGATCCAATTGAAAAAAATGAACGTCGTTATCAAGTGCGTCAATTTGTTGAAAAGCCAGCAGAAGGTACAGCACCATCTAATTTAGCGATTATGGGTCGTTACGTATTAACACCAGAAATCTTTATGTTCCTTGAGGATCAGCAAACAGGTGCTGGTGGAGAGATTCAATTAACAGATGCAATTCAACGTTTAAATGAAATTCAACGTGTATTTGCTTATGATTTTGAAGGTATTCGTTACGATGTTGGGGAGAAGTTTGGATTTATTAAGACGACAATTGAGATGGCACTACAAAATGAAGAATTAAATGTAGAGTTAATGAAGTATATGAAAGAACTTGTAAAAAAGGAAGAGGTACATTCATAAGGGAATGGCCTTTTTATTATCAATAAGATAGGAATTATATAAAGAAGGGAACATGTATATTGAGTTATCGAAAACGGCTCTCATTATTAATTTTATTAGATTCATTTATTGTATTAACTGCCGTGTATTTAAGTTATTGGTTCATACATCCCAATGTATTAAACAAAATTCCTACGACAGTAATTATTAGTTCTATTACATTATTGTGTAGTCATCATATTTTTGCAGCTATTTATAAGCTCTATAATAAGGCGTGGGAATATGCAAGTATTGGGGAGTTAAAACAAATATTTAAAGCAATTACGCTTTCTATTATTGTAACAGCAATTGTGCAACAAATTATAAATCATGATATTTATGTTCGAATTTTAGCCATTGCATGGATGCTACATTTATTATTAATCGGTGGTTCGCGTTTTGTATGGCGTATGTTCCGTGATACTTATATTACGAAAGCTACTGATAAAAAACGAACACTAATTATTGGTGCTGGTTCAGCGGGAACAATGGTAGTACGTCAATTACAACATAATAAAGAAGCAGATTTATATCCAATTGTGTTTGTTGATGATGATCGAAATAAACAAAAATTAGAAATTTATAATGTACCAGTTGTCGGTACAACAAATCATATTCAAGAAATTGTAGAAGATAATGATATAGAACATATTATTATCGCAATTCCTTCATTAAATAGAAATCAAATAAACGAGATTTTTGAGAAGTGTAGAAAAACGAAGGCGAAAACGCAAATTGTACCAATGCTTGAAGATCTTTTAGATGGAAAAGTTTCTGTTAATGAATTCCGAGATGTACAAGTGGAAGATTTATTAGGAAGAGAGCCAATCCAATTAGACGATGCAGGGATTGGAGAAAAAATTGCTGGTAAAACAATTTTAGTAACTGGTGCTGGTGGATCAATTGGATCAGAAATTTGCCGTCAAGTGATGAAGTATAAACCAGCAAAAATTGTACTTTTAGGACATGGGGAAAACAGCATTTATAATATCGAAATGGAAATGCGAGTTACCTATAAAGATACAGTTGAAATTACGACAGAAATTGCTGATATTCAAGATCGTCATAAAATCTTTGAAATCATGAAAAAACATCAGCCATATATCGTATATCATGCAGCGGCACATAAACACGTACCTTTAATGGAACGTAATCCTGAAGAGGCTGTAAAAAACAATATTTTTGGCACAAAAAATGTAGCAGAAGCTGCAGATACATTTAAAGTAAATACGTTTGTTATGGTTTCTACGGATAAAGCTGTAAATCCAACGAACGTAATGGGGGCTACGAAACGATTTGCTGAAATGCTTGTTCAACATATGGCGTCTGTAAGTACAAGTACGCGATTTGTAGCTGTTAGGTTTGGTAACGTCCTTGGAAGTAGGGGAAGTGTAATCCCGCTATTTAAGAAGCAAATTCAAAAAGGCGGACCTGTAACAGTTACTCATCCTGATATGATTCGTTACTTTATGACAATACCAGAAGCTTCTAGGTTGGTAATTCAAGCTGGTACATTAGCTAGAGGTGGAGAATTATTTGTTCTCGATATGGGAGACCCAGTAAAGATCGTGGATTTAGCTAAAAACTTAATTACCCTTTCGGGGTATTCTATTGAGGAAATTGGAATTGAATTTACTGGATTAAGACCAGGTGAAAAAATGTATGAAGAGTTATTAAATGAGGGTGAGATTCATCCAGAGCAAATATTCCCTAAAATTCATATAGGAAAAGCCGTTTTAATGGATCAAGATATTTTAATGAAGTTTATGAATGATTTCGAGGGGATGAATAAAGGAGAAATAAGAGAACGATTATTAGATATTGCGAACAATAAAAATCAGATGCTCATTTAAACGTGAGAGCAAATAAACACTTATGTTACCAATTTATTAGCCTAAGTGTTTATTTTATATTTAAAGATAAAATTAAATATAGGGAGGAAAAATTAAATGAATAATAGAGAAAAAAGAAATATACCATTCTCTCCACCAGATATTACAGAAGCGGAAATTGAAGAAGTTGTAAAAGCGATGAAATCTGGTTGGATCACAACTGGACCTAGAACGAAGGAATTAGAAAAAAGAATAGCTGAATACATTGGTGTAAATAAAGCTGTATGTTTAAATTCTGCTACAGCAGCTATGGAGCTAACACTACGCATTTTAGGAGTTGGACCAGGTGATGAAGTTATTACGTCGGCATATACGTATACAGCATCTGCTTCAATTATAGATCATGTGGGTGCAAAAATTGTATTAGTTGATACAGCACCAGATTCCTTTGAAATGGATTATGAAAAACTTGCTGAAGCGATTACAGAAAAGACAAAAGTAATTATTCCTGTTGATATCGCGGGGAAAATGTGTGATTACGATACTATATATAAAGTAGTAGAAAGTAAAAAAGACTTATTTAAACCTAACAATGAAATTCAAAAATTATTTAATCGAGTCGTTGTAATGACTGATGCTGCGCATGCCTTTGGAGCTGAAAGAAAAGGTATGAAGTGCGGACAAGTTGCAGATTTCACTTGCTATTCGTTTCATGCGGTGAAGAACTTGACAACGGCCGAGGGTGGCGGAGTTGTTTGGCGGAATGATTTAGGGTTAGATGACGAGTGGATTTATAAGCAATTTATGTTATATAGCCTTCATGGTCAATCTAAAGATGCTTTAGCTAAAACTCAAAAGGGTGCATGGGAGTATGATATTGTTTATCCAGCTTATAAGTGTAACATGACAGATATTATGGCTGCCATTGGACTAGTACAGTTAAATAGATATGAAACATTGATGAATAGACGACGAGAAATTATTGAGATGTATGATAATATCTTATTATCTTTGGGAATTAAAAGCTTAAAACATTTTGGAGAAAGCTTTAAATCTTCAGGTCATCTATATTTAGCTCGAATACCTGATATTGAGGAATTTGAAAGAAATGAAATAATTATTAAGATGGCTGAAATGGGTGTATCAAGTAATGTTCATTATAAACCTTTACCAATGTTAACAGCATATAAAAATTTGGGTTTTGATATTAAAGATTACCCTAATGCTTATAGCATGTATAAAAATGAAATTACATTACCTCTACACACTTTACTAAGTAATGAGGATGTAGAATATGTGTGCAATACGTTAAATAGGGTATTAAATTATAAATAAAAATATAATTCAGGAGGTACGAAATGATAGTATTAATAGGTGCTACAAGCTTTATTGGTGTATATACAGTTGAGGAATTATTAAAGCAAAAATGCGAGATTGTTGTAACTGGTAGAAATGATAAGTTTAAGGAGCATTATGAAAAGCTTGGTGTTAAGTATATAAACCTTGATTTAACTAATAAAGATGATTTTAGCAAATTACCTAAAGATGGAGTCGAAGGGGTGATTCTTTTAGGTGGATTATTACCTGCTAATGCTCCAGTTAACTTGGATGAGACTGAGAATGCAGCGGATTATTTTGCCGTAAATACTATTGGAACCATAAATGTACTAGAATACTGTAGAGTAAATAATATAAAACGTGTCATTTCAACCTGCTCGTATGCAGATGTATATAATTCTTGGAATGAAAATCGCCCGCTAACTGAGGATGAACCAAGAGGCTTTATGTATAAAGGCGATCATGCTGCATATGTAATGTCCAAAAATGCTGCGACAGATATTATGGAATATTATAATCAACAACATGGAATGTCAAACGCAGTGTTTAGATTACCACCGGTTTATGGCGTAGGTCCTCATGGATCTCTATATATAAATGGGAAATATGTGAAATCGGGTTTACAGGTGTTTATCGATCAAGCGGTCGCGGGAGAAGATATTACAATTTATGGTGATAAAAATTTGAGTAGAGATGTTGTATATGTTAAAGACGTAGCACATGCCTTTTATTTAGCAATGAAAAGTAGCAAGACATCGGGATTATATAATATGACATCAGGAAAATCTGTAACACTTCAGAGACAAGTTGAAGTAATTTCAAAGATCTTTGCTACTTCACTTGAGAGAGAATCAAAGATAAAGTATAAACCAGAAATTCAGAATAATACACCATCCTACATTTTTAGTATG
Organism: Bacillus cereus group sp. BcHK124; assembly: GCF_027712065.1. Taxonomy (NCBI): domain Bacteria; kingdom Bacillati; phylum Bacillota; class Bacilli; order Caryophanales; family Bacillaceae; genus Bacillus; species Bacillus cereus group sp. BcHK124. The sequence goes on along the minus strand of NZ_JAQFPJ010000004.1, from coordinate 60,263 downwards.
GAAAAAGCGAAAAGAGATTTCGGATTTGTTCCAACTTATTCCGATTTTGAATTTATGATGACAGATTATAAAAAAGATTTGGATGAAAATAAATTTAAAAATCTATTTAAATACTAAGCGGGGGAACAAATATGTACAAAGTAATTAAAAGGATATTAGGTTTTATCTTCTCACTGATATTGATGCCATTTATTCTTTTACTCATTATAATTGTGGGTATTGCAATAAAGATTGAAGATAGAGGACCGATATTTTATTTCGCCGATCGAATCGGAAGGGATGGGAAAATATTTAAAATGTTTAAATTCCGATCGATGAAGGTAAATGCTCCAGACATACGTCTAGAGGATGGTTCTACTTATAACTCTGATAATGATGAAAGAGTTACAAAAGTAGGGAAATTTCTCAGAAAAACTAGCATTGATGAAATTCCTCAAGCTATAAATATTTTAAAAGGTGATATGGCTTTTGTCGGTCCTAGGCCAGACTCAGCAATGTGGTTAAACAATTATACAAAAGAAGAAAGAGCCATACTTAAAGTTAGACCAGGAATTACAGGCTATAATCAAGCAATTAATCGAAATTCTGTAGGTACTAAGGAAAAGATAAAAAATGATATTATTTATGTGCAGAATATATCATTTTTATTTGATATAAAGATTTTAATTCTGACTGTAAAAAGCGTACTTTTATCTAAAAATATTTATAGAGAAGGTAAAAGTGATATTGATACAAAAGAAATTAACGATGAAATGAAATGAAAAAATTATCATCTGAATAATTGGAGGTCTTAGTATTTAGATTTTATGTATTAGTAAACAGGAGGATCAGTATGAAAAAAATCATGATTCTTGGAGCAAGTGTTTTACAGCTTCCTGCTATATTGACGGCTAAAGAAATGGGTTTATATGTTATTGCAGTTGATATGGATAAAAATGCTATCGGATTTAAATATTCTGATGTGAGTGAGGTTATCAGCACAATAGATGTTTCAGGAGTGATAGAGGTAGCGAAGAAACATAATATTAACGGAGTAATGACTTTAGCTAGTGATATGCCAATGAAAACAGTTGCGGCCGTTGCAAAAGAATTAAAAATTGTTGGGGTAAGTACAGAAACTGCTCTAAAAGCAACAAATAAAGCCTTTATGAGAGAGTCATTAGCTGAGCATGATGTTCCTATACCTTTATTTTTTAGAGTTTCTTCAAAAAAGGATTATCTGAAAGCAATAAAAATGTTCAAAAATAGATGCATTGTAAAACCCGTTGATAATTCTGGTAGCAGAGGTGTATTTTTAATTGAGGATTTTAAAGATATAAACCTTATTGAAGATGCATTTGAATATAGTAAAGCATACTCAAGAAGTGGAGAAATTATTGTTGAAGAATACATGACTGGTGAAGAGATAAGTGTCGAGACACTTAGTATTGATAACGAGGTGCATGTTATTGCTATTACCGATAAAATAACTACGGGTGCTCCTTATTTTGTTGAAATGGGGCATTCTCAGCCAACCCACTATAATATTGAGATGAAAAAAAGAATTGTTGAAGTTGCTTGTATGGCGGTTAAAGCAATTGGAATAAAAAGCGGACCAGCGCATACTGAAATGAAAATCACAACCGATGGACCGAAAGTTATAGAAATTGGTGCAAGACTGGGTGGAGATAACATTACAACTCACTTGACACCTTTATCTACAGGGGTTGATATGGTCAAGTGTTCTATCCAGATTGCCTTGGGTGAAAAACCAAGCCTAGATGCTAAATATTGCAAAGGGTCTGCCATTAGATATTTTAAAACTGAAGTAGGTATATTGAAATCTATTAATGGAATAGAAAGTGCAAAAAGGATTGAAGGTGTAAAGGAGATTAACTTTGTAAAAGCAATTGATGATGAAATAGGGGAAATCAACAGTAGTGTAAGTAGAATAGGATTTATTATAACTCAAGGTGATACTGTGGAAGATGCTGCTAATATTTGTGATAAAGCGATGGAACTAATTGATATTGTAGTTGTTAAGGGAGAATAATTAGATGAATATTTTAATAACGGAATCCGGTACCAGGTTTGCGAAAGGTTATCGTTTTGAATTATACAAAAGAATTCGCGAAAAGGGACATACTGTATGTTTTTTAGATCAGAATATTAATGACATGTATATTGATAAAGATGGCGATAAACATATACCCTTAAAGGATTTTGCTTCAAGGGGTAATAAGAATCCTTTGAAGGAATTAAAGTTTATCAGAGCCCTTAAGAAAATATTTGAAAAGGAAGAAATTGATTGTCTTCTTGTGTATGGAATGAAAATTATTCCTGCTATGTCTATTGCGGCTAAGTTGGCAGGAGTGAAAAAACGTGTTTGTGTTATTAATGGAGTAGGTACGTTATTTATGAGTAACCACTTTAAGATTAAATTACTGCGTTTCATTGCATTCCCTATGTTAAGAATCGCATTCAGTAGTTCTGATAAGGTTCTTGTTCAAAATCAAGATGATTATGAGTTGTTAATTAAGTCAAGATTATTGCCTGAAAAGAAAGCTGGCAGAACCAATGGATCAGGGGTAAATGTGGAACAGTACCCAGTAGTACCTTTGCATCCAGAAAATGATTTTTTACTCATAACAAGAGTCACTGGTACTAAAGGGATACATGAATTCATTGATGCAGCAACTATAGTGAAAAAACAGTATCCATCTGCAAATTTTCATTTGGTGGGACCGAAGGACGATTGGGATAAAAGTATTGATTGGGTTAAGATGAATTCAGCTATTGCTAGAGGAATAATTACTTATCATGGACCAACAAAGGATGTATCTTCTTTTCTTAGAAAGAGTAGAGTTTTCATTTTTCCATCTTTTTATAGGGAAGGCGTACCAAGGGCTGTTTTAGAAGCAATGTCAATGGGAAGACCTATTATCACTACAGACTCCCCAGGATGTAGGGAAACTGTTAAAGACGGTATTAATGGATTTTTAGTAGAGCCAAGAAATCCTAGGGTATTGGCAGAAAAAATATGCTGGATGATTGAAAACCCCGATGCTGTGGTGAAAATGAGTAGTGAATCTAGGAAGATAGTTGAAGAGAAGTTTGATATTAATAAGGTGAATCAGATAATTATATCTACTATTTTTAATTAGTGCTGATTTGTAGTGATTCCCTTTTAATATAGATTGAGAGGGAATGATGTGTATGAATAGAATATCAATATATGTTAGGAATAAAGAGCTTACTCCTTCAAGTTATTATCGAATTGTGCAATATGCTGATGGACTTGAAGGACAAGTCTTTATTCGAGAAATTGCTCCAAAATCAATTTATAAGTTAAAACGTAATAATGCATCTAAAAATATTGTTTTAAGGAGTCTAATTGATTGCTTGTATTATCTAGTAATGCTTATTAGAGTATCTTATTTTTTAATCATAGATAATCTTAGATTGCCTAATTCTGTAATTGTATCTAAGACATTTTGTCCTAGATATAGTCCACTATATTTATTGTGGTTGATTAAGTTGCTCACAAAAAGAACAAAATTATATTGGGATTTTGATGATTATATTTTTATAAGTGGTGAGATATCTAATAGGCAAAAAAATATATTGGAATTATATAGTGAAAATATTATTGTGACTAACAATTTTCTAAAAGAGAAAATAAATTCTGCTTTCCAAGAAAAAGTCCAACTTATGCCGACTACTGATGGGGATTTACAAGGTTTTAATTCAGTGCATCTTATGGAAAATAGAATTAATACTTATAGTGATGAAATCAAATTAGTTTGGGTGGCTACAAGTGGTAATATTAAACATCTCCTTCAAATCATTGATGCCTTGGATGATGCGGCAGAAAAATTATTTCAATCATCGGGTAAGAAATTAATATTAACAACCGTATGCGATAAACCAGTTGACTATAAGACTAAAAGTTTAGTTATTAGAAATATTACATGGACGAGAGATATCGCTAAGAAAGAGATATATGATGCTCATATTGGAATTATGCCATTAATTAATGGAGCATATACTAAAGGAAAAGGTGGATTTAAACTAGTACAGTATATTTCTACTGGTCTACCAGTTATTGCATCAAACGTTGGATATAATAAAGAGATCGTGGATGGGAAATGTGGCATTTTAGTTGAGGATAATAAAGATTCTAAGCCATGGGTGGATGCAATTATGGTATTATCTATGGAACCAATGAAATGGCGTGAATTTAGCAAATGTGCATACTTTAAATGGTCAGATGAATTTTCCTTTTCTGATAATATGAACAGGTGGAATAAACTCATCCAAAAGTAGTTGGTTAGGAGTAGCTACATAAGTCTAAATTTCTGAGATGAAATAAAGAATATGAATTGAGGATAAGTAATGAAAGTATCAGTGGTAATGACAACTTATAACGGTGAAAAATATGTATGTGAACAACTGAATTCTATATATAGACAAACACAACCCCCGAATGAAGTAATTATCTGTGATGATTGTTCTACTGATAAAACAGCTCAAATTATTAATGAATTCATAGAAAAGCACAATTTAACAAACTGGATATTTTCCGTGAATCAAGAGAATAAAGGTTGGCAAAGAAATTTTCTTGAGGCAATGGAAAAGGCAACTGGAGATATTTTATTCCTTTGTGATCAAGATGATGTTTGGTTAAATGATAAAATTGAATGCATGACTAATGTAATTAAAAGTAATGATAAAGTCAAATGTTTAGCGGGTAATATAGTAACCATTGATGAAAACGGAGAGGTTTTTAATAATAAACATGGATATTCGTTAGGGGATAATACCAATAGGGTAACTCCAATACCTTTTGCTAAAGATTTTAATACAATTACCATATTAGGTTGTTCATTATGCTTAACAAGAGAGCTTGCTAAGATAATTAGAGAACTGAATGTTAAAAATTATAGTCACGATTCACAGACTTGCAGATTAGCTACTCTTCTTGATGGTATGTATTTAATTGATAAAAGAGTAATTAAGTATCGTATTCATAATAGTAATACGAGTGGGGTAGCGGCAGGGATTGGATTTGGTTCCGCAAATGTAGATAAGCGAATACGTACAATAAAGGAAAATATTCAATGGCTAGAAGCTTTATTAAATTATTATAAAGCTTCTAGTGAATTATCGAGTGATAAGTTAAGTGTAATTTTAAAAACTAAGGAGATGCAAGAAAGACGATGCATTTTTCTTGCATCGAGGAATCCATTTCAATATATTAAATTGATTAAATATAGGGATTATTATTCGAACGCCTCAATGCTAATAGGTGATTTTGCATACTGTTATGGAATTAATAAGTGGGCGGGAAAGATTCTTTGGTTTTTAAGGAAACGACATTAAAAGCCTCAGAAATCGAATTATGTGATTCTAAGATATTATGATAATATCTTAGAATCAATATAGAAAAGAGTATGATACACAGGCTATAGTGCTATTAGTTTTTATCATTTAAAAATCTCTTTAGCACGTAAGTAATGTATCTCTCACTTTAAGCGCTATAAAGGGGAGGTTCTATGATAAATATATATATGTATATTTTTATTATGCTTGTGATTACAGCTATATCTTTATATATTTTTAAAGATGTGCTATCACCAGCTTTTTTATTTTGCCTACCGTGGATATTGAGTTTTATCGGACTTACGATGTCTGATTACTTAGAGTCTCCTACTAGTTTTATGTACCTTTACATAATTCTGGGGGCAATTATTTTTATTATTGGATTTGGACTAGCGATGGTTAATACAAATTTAGGAAGGCGATATGTTGCTTCGGCAGAAATTTATGCTTTTAAACCAGTAATGTTTAAGTCATTAATATTATTTGAAGCACTAATTACCCTCTACTTATATTATATACATTATGTATACGTTAGGGGACACTATACAATAAGCATATACCAGAGCGTAAGACAGGGACTAGCTAATGACACGCTTGTGATACCAGGATATTTAAACTATGCCCGAAGCATTATAATTATATTAGCAGTTTGCATGTTGATAATGTATTTTAATATTCAAGAAGATCAGAAAAAGGAATATCGAAAAATATTAATTATTCAGTTGGTGTTAGCTATTTTAAACCTCTCATTGACAATGACAAGGAATGGAATACTTATGTCCACTTTACCAATGTTAATCTCATTTTTAATTTGTAAAAACTTTAATAATAGGCAAACATTAAAATATGCGATGCGTTTTTTGATTTTATTTTTAGTGTTTTTCTCAGTAATAGCCATTATGAAAGTGTCATATTTGACTCAATATGATACTTATTCAAGTTTATTAATGAATCAGTTTGCATTATACATGTCAGGTTCATTAGTTGCATTTGAAAAGTTAGTTGCAAGCTCAAGTGACTATCTGTATGGGCAAAATACGTTTCGATTTTTGTATGCTATTTTTAATAAGTTATTTGGAACCGGAGAGGCACAAGGTTTAGTACAAGATACCATTGCAATAAGTGATAAGCAAGGCACAAATGTATATACTTTTTATCAATACTACTTCAAAGATTTTGGCTTGTTATATGCATTACTTGTTCAGTTTTTTATTGGTATTTTTCACGGTATTCTTTACAGGAAGATGTTATCTAAAAGACCTATTAACATTTTCTTCTTTTCTATAATGATTTATCCATTGGTGATGCAATTTTTCCAGGATCAGTACATTTCACTATTTTCAACATGGCTCCAACACTTAGTGGTAGGTTGGCTATTTTTTAATTCTAACCTATTTGTTGTTAGAGTGAATAATGATCAAAAGATAGTGCGTTATAATCAGCAATGTGAATTAACATCTATGAAGTTTAGTGGAATGGAAAATAGATAAGATGAAAAATAAAATTATTAAAAATATATTTTATGCTTTTATGGCACAGGGTATTTCTCTCTTATTAAGTATTACAATGTCTTTAATTGTTCCGAAATTTTTGGGGGTGGAGGAATATAGTTATTGGCAGCTATATGTTTTTTATGTTGGTTATGTAGGATTTTTCCACTTAGGTCTAAATGATGGAATATATTTGAGGTTGGGTGGAGAGAAGTACGAGCGTATAAATTATTCGTTAGTAGGGACTCAGTTCAAACTTTCAATGATATTTCAGTCTATATTCTCATGTGGTGTTATAGTGGCGACTAGTATTTTTATGGACGATCCAAACAGGAGGTTTATATTAATATTTGTGGCAATTTATTTAGTAATATCAAATGCCACGCTATTTATGGGTTATATATTTCAGGCAGTAAATCAAACAAGAATATTTTCACTATCAGTCATTATAGATCGTACTATAGTATTGGCGTCAATAATGATATTAATAGTGTTTCGAGTTGATGATTTTAAACCGTTTATCATTGTATATTTATCTAGTAAATTGTTCGGTTTTATTTATTGTATGTATGTGGGGAGAAAAATTGTTGGTGCGAACTGGTATTGTACAAGGAAAAGCCTTCAAGAAATGTGGCTTAACATATCGGTAGGAATCAAATTAGTATTGGCTAATATCTCAAGTATGCTTATACTTGGCAATGGTCGGATGATAATAGATAAGATATGGGGGGTAACAGCATTTGGTAAAATATCCCTTTCTCTATCTTTAACAAACTTTTTTCTCGTATTTATTGCCCAAGTAAGTATGGTTCTATTTCCAGCATTAAGACAAGTAGATGAAGGGCGGTTAAAAGAAATCTACTTTATCACTAGGAATATACTGGGTCTATTTTTACCGATTATATTCTTGGGGTATATTCCTATGAAATATATATTGGGGTTATGGTTACCAGAGTATAAGGAGAGTTTGCAATATCTAGCATTATTACTTCCATTATGTACATTTGATGGGAAGATGCAATTACTTTGTAATACTTACTTTAAAGTGTTACGGGAAGAAAAAAAATTGTTATTTAATAATATTCTCTCAATGGTTCTAAGCATAGCATTATGTCTTATTGGTGGTTATGTATTTAAAAGTATGCATTTTATTGTTATTTCATTAGTTGTTTCAATAGCGGTAAGAAGCATAATATCAGAATTGTATTTAGCAAAACTTATGAACGTAAATATTATTAAAAGCATTATAGGAGAAGTAACTTTAGTTGTAATTTTTATGTCTTGTTCATGGTATTTGAGTTCAGTAATGGCATTTATAATATTTACTGGAGTCTATATAGTTTATTTAATAATAAACTATAAAAAATTAAAAGAATGTGTATCTGTGTCTCTAAGGTTACGAAGAGGATAGATATTATCTCATAGAAAAGTATTAGTAAAAAGAGAGGTAAGGAAAATGAAAGGTATAATTTTAGCAGGGGGAAGCGGTACTCGTTTGTATCCCTTAACAATGGTTACAAGTAAACAATTACTTCCTATTTATGATAAGCCAATGATCTATTATCCGTTGTCCACATTGATGCTAGCTGGGATACGTGAAATATTAATTATTTCAACACCAGAGGATACCCCAAGATTTAGGGATTTATTAGGTGATGGTTCTCAATTTGGTATATCATTGGAATATAAGGTTCAACCAAGTCCAGATGGTTTAGCCCAAGCATTTATTCTAGGTGAAGAATTTATAGGTGGCGATTCTGTTGCTATGGTGCTAGGGGATAATATTTATTATGGTAGTGGGCTTCGTAAAATGTTACAACGTGCAGCAAAAAAAGAGATTGGTGCAACAGTATTTGGCTATCATGTAAATGATCCAGAACGTTTTGGTGTAGTTGAATTTGATGAGAACGGAAAAGTATTAAGTGTAGAAGAAAAGCCCCAGAACCCAAAATCTAACTATGCAATTACTGGGCTATATTTCTATGATAATCGTGTAGTTGAAATTGCAAAGAATGTAAAACCATCGGCTAGAGGAGAGTTAGAAATTACATCTATAAATGAGGCGTATTTAAATAGTGGTGAATTAGAGGTCGAGCTATTAGGGCGTGGTTATACATGGTTAGATACGGGAACTCATAAAAGTCTAGTAGATGCAACAAACTTTGTAAAAACAGTTGAGGACCATCAAGGAATTAAAATCGCGGCTCTTGAAGAGATAGGATATATTAATGGCTGGATTAACAAAGAGACTCTAATTAAATCAGGTGATCAGTGCTCTAAAAATGGCTATGGTCAATATTTATTAAAAGTAGCAAACGGTAGCATTAAATACTAATTTGGAGTGAACGTAATGAAAGTTTTAGATACAAACTTATTAGGTGTTAAAGTAATTGAGCCAAAAGTATTTGGAGATCATCGTGGTTGGTTTATGGAAACTTATAGCGATAAGGCAATGAAAGAAGCTGGAATTGATTTGCAATTTGTACAAGACAATCAATCATTTTCTGCAACAAAGGGAACACTTCGTGGTTTACACTATCAATTAAATCCTAAAGCACAAACTAAGCTTGTACGTTGTACACGTGGATCAATCTTTGATGTAGCAGTCGACATTCGTAAGGGGAGTCCTACATACGGTCAATGGTTCGGTATAGAGCTAAGTGCAGAAAATAAAAAACAATTATTAGTTCCAAAGGGATTTGCACATGGATTTATGACATTAACGAATGATGTTGAGGTTCAGTATAAAGTTGATGAATTATATGCTCCGGAATGTGATCGAGGTATTGTTTGGAACGATGCTGAAATTGATGTTAAGTGGCCAATGGAAATTCGACCAGTGCTATCTGAAAAAGACGAAAAAGCACCTTCATTAAAAGAAGCAGAAAATAACTTTGTATACGGGGAGTAAAAAAATGAAAATTTTAGTAACCGGTTATAATGGTCAGCTTGGATACGACGTAGTAAAACGTGGAGAGAAGCAAGGACTAGAAATGCAAGGTATTGGAATAGAAGATTTAGATATTACAAACGAAGTTGCGGTTTATGAATTTGTAGATAAAGTAAAACCAGATGCAATTATTCATTGTGCAGCATATACGGCTGTTGATAAATCTGAAGATGATAAAGAACTTTGTTGGAATGTGAATGTAGAAGGTACAAAATACCTTGCTACAGCAGCAAAAAAATTAAATGCTAAATTTGTTTATATTAGTACAGATTATGTATTTGATGGAGAAGGAACTCATGCATTTGTAGAAACTGATGCGCCTAATCCGGTTGGGTACTATGGTTTAACAAAGTATGAGGGAGAAAAAGTAGTTAGAAGCCTAATAGATAAAAACTTTATTGTACGTATTTCATGGGTATTCGGTATCAATGGAAATAACTTCATTAAAACAATGCTTCGTTTAGGTGAAACACGTAATGAATTGAACGTTGTGGGAGATCAAATAGGATCACCAACTTATACGTATGATTTAGCTCGCTTGTTAGTTGACATGGTCGTAACAGAGAAATATGGTACATATCATGCTACAAATGAAGGTTTCTGCAGTTGGGCTGAATTTGCACAAGAAATTTTTGAGATTGCAGGACAAGATGTAAAAGTAAATAGTATTACAACAGAAGAATACCCTACTCGTGCAGTACGTCCTAAAAATTCACGTATGTCTAAGCAGAAATTAATTGATAATGGATTTGAGCCATTACAAGATTGGAAGAAAGCAACAAAACATTATATTACACAATTACAGCAAGAGGTGAAATAAGATGGAAAAAAAGAAAGTATTAGTAACAGGTGGCGCAGGATTTATTGGGGGGAATTTTGTTCAGTATATGGTAAATAAATATCCTCAATACCATATCGTTAATTTAGATGTACTAACATATGCTGGCGATTTAACAAAACATAAAGATATTGAGGACAAAGATAATTATTCTTTCGCTAAGGTTGACATCGTAGACCGTCAAGCGGTAAACCAACTATTTGAACAAGAAAACTTCGATTATGTTGTGCATTTTGCTGCAGAAAGTCATGTGGATCGTTCTATTGCTGAACCTGAAGTGTTTATTAGTACAAATGTATTAGGGACACAAGTATTATTAGATGCGGCAAAAGAGTGTGGCATTACTAAATTTGTTCACGTATCAACAGACGAAGTATACGGTGAATTAGATTTTGATCCAACTACATTCTTCACAGAAGAAACACCTTTACAACCAAATAGCCCATATAGTGCAAGTAAGGCTTCTTCTGACTTATTAGTTCGAGCATATCATGAGACATTCGGTTTACCAATTAATATTACACGTTGCTCAAACAATTATGGACCATTCCATTTCCCTGAAAAATTAATTCCATTAACAATTTCACGTGTATTAAATAATGAAAAGGTTCCTGTATATGGTGATGGTAAAAATATTCGTGATTGGTTACATGTTATTGATCATTGTGCCGCAATCGATTTGGTTATGCATGAGGGGGTAAATGGAGATGTTTATAATGTCGGTGGACATAATGAACGTACAAATTTAGAAGTAGTAAAAACTATCATTAGTACGCTGGACAAGTCGGAAGAACTGATTGAGTTTGTTCATGATCGACTAGGTCACGATAAGCGCTACGCAATTGATCCAACAAAGCTAGAAAAGTTAGGGTGGAAACCAACTTATACATTTGAAACAGGGATTGCTCAAACCATTCAGTGGTATTTAGATAATGCAGAATGGTGGAAGCAAATTATTAGTGGTGAATATCAGGAATATTTTAAGGAGCAATATAGTATATAAGCTTCCTAGTAGAGGAAAGAGGGCATAATTATGTACAAAATAGCAGTAGCAGGAACAGGGTATGTCGGCTTAGTAGCTGGTGTATGTTTTGCTGAAGTGGGACATCAAGTAACTTGCGTTGATATTGATGAAAACAAGGTAAAGTTAATGGAGTCTGGTGTCTCTCCAATCTATGAAGCAGATTTAGAAGAGTTAATGCAAAAAAATTACGCTGCTGGAAGAATTAATTATACAACAGATTATAAAGAAGCGTATAAAGATGCAGATGCTATCTTTATTGGAGTGGGAACTCCAGAACAAGCCGATGGTTCTGCAAACCTTTCATATATTGCAACCGTGGCAAAACAAATCGCTGAAAGTGTAGAAAGAGATTGTCTTGTTGTTGTAAAATCAACCGTTCCAATTGGAACAAATGATAAAGTGGAGCAGTTTATTCAAGACTTTTTAGTTAATGACGTTAAAGTAGAAGTAGCATCAAATCCAGAGTTTTTAGCACAAGGTTCTGCTGTCCATGATACGTTATACGCAGAAAGAATTGTTATTGGTACTGAAAGTAAATGGGCAGAAGAAGTATTAATGAATCTTTATAAACCATTCCATTTACCTATTGTTTCAGTTAATAGACGATCTGCTGAAATGATTAAGTATGCTTCCAATGATTTCTTAGCTCTTAAAATTTCTTATATGAATGATATTGCAAACCTTTGTGAGTTAGTTGGTGCGGACATTCAAGATGTTGCAAAAGGTATGAGTTTTGATGAGCGTATTGGAAGTAAATTTCTAAATGCAGGTATTGGTTTTGGTGGTTCATGTTTTCCTAAAGATACTAAGGCATTAGAGTATTTAGCGAGACAAAATGGTTATGAACTAAGAACCATAAAGGCTGCAATTGATGTGAATAAAGATCAAAAGACTTTATTGTACAAAAAAGCGAGTCAAAGATTAATTACTTTTAATGGTCTTAAAGTGGCGGTATTAGGATTGACATTTAAGCCCGGTACAGACGATTTAAGAGAAGCTGCCTCTCTTGAAAATATTCCTCTACTACTAGAGCAAGGTGCAGACATTTATGCGTTTGATCCAGTCGGTGCCAATAACTTTGCGAAAGTGTATCCAGAAGGAAAAAATAAAAATGGAAATATCACATATGTTACAGATGCTGAACAGGCATTAGAAGGGGCAAATGTTTGCTTTATCTTCACCGAGTGGGGCGAAGTGAAGGCGTTAACTCCAGAGATGTATAAGAAGTTAATGAGAACACCATTAATTTACGACGGAAGAAATATATATGATGTTCAAGTAATGCAAGAAGTGGGAATAGAATATCATTCTATTGGTAGGAAATCAACAAGTAGGGAATATATGAAGGAGTTGAATAATATTGAATTACAAACCTCTAGATATTAGTAAAAAATATCTTATTACTGGGGCTGCGGGTTTTGTAGGATACTTTCTTTCTAAAAAGCTACTAGAACAAGGGTGCCAAGTAATAGGTATTGATAATATAAATGATTATTATGATGTGAATCTTAAATACGCTCGTTTAGAGAACCTTAAACCATATGAGAACTTTACTTTTATTAAAGGCGATATTTCGGATAAGGATACAATTAATAAACTTTTTGAAGAGTACAAGCCAAATATTGTGGTGAATTTAGCTGCGCAAGCTGGTGTGAGGTATTCAATTGAAAATCCTGATGTATATATTCAAAGTAATATTATTGGTTTTTATAATATTATTGAAGCATGTAGACATTATCCAGTAGATCATCTTGTATATGCATCATCTAGTTCAGTTTATGGTGCTAATAAAAAGGTACCGTTTGAGGAAACAGATTTTGTGGACAATCCGGTATCACTTTATGCATCCACTAAGAAATCAAATGAGTTAATGGCACACACGTATAGTCACTTGTACAAGATTCCTGCAACTGGATTACGATTCTTTACAGTGTACGGGCCAATGGGGCGTCCGGATATGGCCTACTTTGGTTTTACAAATAAATATTTCAATGATGAAGCCATTAAGATATTTAATAATGGTGACTTTGAAAATGATTTATACCGTGATTTTACTTATATAGATGATATTGTTGAGGGGATTCAACGTCTTTTAAGCAATCCACCTATAGAAGATGTAAAGCATACAGTATTTAATATTGGTAATAATAACCCTGAAAAGTTGATGGTATTTATTAAAGCATTAGAGAAATCCTTGAGTAACTCCTTAGGAAGAGCAGTAGAGTTTAAAAAAGATTTTGAGCCTATTAAGCCAGGAGACGTACCAGCTACTTACGCATCAACGGATTTATTGCAGAAAGCTGTGGATTTTAAACCTAAGACATCTATTGAAAAGGGATTACAAGAGTTTACTAATTGGTATGTAGATTACTATAAAGTAAAATAATTAAAAGCCTACGGTACTTGAATGATAATATACTAGTTATAGAATATCATTCCTAGTATAATAGACTAAATTAGTATTTGTATTATCTGGAGAAATCCAGAATAATGGAAAGAAGAGGTCTATCGCAATGAAAAAGAAAATCCTATTATGGGTACTAGGGATTATAGGAGTAATGATTATAGGTGGTGGAGTATATGCTTATAATGTATATTCCAAAGTCTCAAAAACATTAGATGAAGTTCATAAACCATTAAAACGTGATAAAGACTCTAATAGCTCAGAAACAGCAAAAATCAGTAAATCTGAACCAGTATCTATCCTACTATTAGGAGCCGATGAACGTGGTGATGATAAAGGCCGCTCAGATTCTTTAATGGTTATTACTTTAAACCCTAAAAATAATTCAATGAAAACAGTAAGTATCCCTCGTGATACATATACAGAAATTGTTGGAAAAGGAAAAAGTGATAAAATCAACCATGCCTATGCATTTGGTGGCGTAGATATGTCTGTTGCGACAGTAGAAAAATTCTTAAATGTTCCTATCAATTATTACATTGAAGTAAATATGGAAGGATTTAAAGATATTGTTGAGGCAGTTGGCGGAGTAGATGTAAATAATGATTTAGAGTTTACACAAAATGGTCACCATTTTGCTAAAGGTAATGTACACTTAACAGGTGACCAAGCCCTAGCATACACACGTATGCGTAAAGAAGATCCTCGCGGAGACTTCGGACGCCAAATGCGTCAACGTCAAGTGATGCAAGCTGTTATTAAGAAAGGTGCAAGCTTCTCTTCTTTATCAAGCTATGGTGATGTGTTAACAGCGATTCAAAAGAATGTGAAGACAAACTTAACACAAGATCAAATGTTTGATATGCAAAAGAATTATAAAGATTGCTTGAAAAATAGTGAAGAAATCCAAATCCCAGGTGACGGACACAAAGCCGCTGATGGTATTTGGTACTATTATGTTCCAGATGCAGCGAAACAAGATATTACGAATAAGTTAAGAGCGCATCTTGAAGTGACTAAGTAATATGTAATAACCCAACTCCTTTGGTAGGAGTTGGGTTTATTTTTGCGTGAATTTATATTAGTATTATATGTTGTGAGAATAATAGACGAGGTGAATCGATGAATAAGAAAGCAGTACTTGTCCTAGTTATTTTTGTATTGTTTGTCGCTTCGGTTGTGAGCGGTAAATTATATTGGAATAAGAAAATTGCGAATGCAACAGGGCAGACGAGTGAAGTAACGAAAACAAAAGCTGACGTAAAAGATAGTGGAGCGAAGAAAGAAGAGAAAAAACAAGATGCGAAGTCATCTTTTAATGAGGCATACGCGAAGAACTTGCCAGATTCAGTGAAAGAGAAGTTAAAGAAAGCTGCTGAGGATAAAAAGGCAGTCAACCTTGTTATTGTTGGTGATGAAGCTTCTTCATCTGAAAAAGGTGCATGGGCAGCTAAGTTAACGGCTAATTTAGAAACTGCTTACGGTAAAGGTTTATGGAATGTGACTGTAAAGGAATATAAAGGCGAAAGCACAGACGAGTTAATTGCAAATAAACGTGATAAAGAGATTGCGAAAGAAAAGCCAGATGTGATTTTATTTGAACCACCGTTTATTACTGACAATGGTAAAACTGGTAATGGAAACTCTGTAGCAAGTACGCAAAAATTTGTCCAAGCACTTTCTACTAGTGCAAAAGGTGCTACAATTATGATTCAACCATCAAACCCAGTGTATGGTGCGAAGAATTATCCGAAGGCAATTGAGGCGTTAAAGCAATTTGCGACGCAAAATGGTTATACATATGTGGATCATTGGGGAGCATGGCCTGATGCGTCAACAAAGGCTATCTTACCATATTTAACAGAAGAATTCGGTTTCCCAAGTGCTAAAGGCCACGAAGTTTGGGCACAATATGTAACGGATTATTTCGTTGCTAAGTAATAAAGGTACACAAAAGGTATACGAGCAATCGTATACCTTTTATAATAAGAGAGTGAATAAGAAATCTTAATATATGTAGGAGGAGAACTATGAGTTCGATTCTAATCTGCGGCGGAGCTGGTTATATCGGTTCGCACGCTGTGAAAAAATTAGTAGACGAAGGTTTATCTGTAGTAGTAGTAGATAACTTACAAACGGGTCATGAGGATGCAATTACGGAAGGTGCGAAGTTTTATAATGGCGACCTTCGTGATAAAGCATTTTTAAGAGATGTGTTTACACAAGAAAATATTGAGGCGGTTATGCATTTCGCGGCTGATTCTTTAGTGGGAGTTAGTATGGAGAAGCCTCTTCAATATTATAATAATAACGTGTATGGTGCACTTTGTTTATTAGAGGTAATGGATGAGTTTAAGGTAGATAAGTTTATTTTCTCTTCTACTGCGGCGACGTATGGTGAGGTAGATGTAGACCTTATTACTGAGGAAACGATGACAAATCCAACGAATACGTATGGAGAGACGAAGTTAGCAATCGAGAAGATGCTTCATTGGTATAGCCAAGCTTCTAATTTACGTTATAAGATTTTCAGATACTTTAATGTGGCTGGTGCAACTCCAAATGGTATTATTGGGGAAGATCACCGTCCAGAGACGCATTTAATTCCTCTTGTATTGCAAGTAGCGTTAGGTCAACGTGAGAAGATTATGATGTTTGGTGATGATTATAATACACCAGACGGTACTTGTATCCGTGATTATATTCACGTTGAAGATTTAGTAGCAGCTCACTTCTTAGGTCTTAAAGATCTACAAAACGGCGGAGAAAGTGATTTCTATAACTTAGGAAATGGTAATGGTTTCAGTGTTAAAGAAATCGTTGATGCAGTTCGTGAAGTTACAAATCATGAAATTCCAGCTGAAGTAGCACCGCGCCGTGCGGGAGATCCAGCACGTTTAGTTGCTTCTTCTCAGAAAGCGAAAGAGAAGTTAGGTTGGGATCCTCAGTATGTAAATGTGAAGACAATCATTGAGCATGCTTGGAATTGGCATCAGAAGAAACCTAATGGGTATGATAAGTAAGACTAATAAGTGAAGGAGAGGGTATTGTCGTTCAACATATGTTCGACAATACCCTCTCTTTTTTTATAAGATTTTTGCTATACTAAACTGTACTATAATACAGGATGGAAGGAGGAGAATGATGAAAATACTTGTAGTGGATGATGAATCGAGTATTCGTAATTTGATTCGGATGCAGCTTGAGATGGAAGGATATGAAGTGCTTACGGCGGCTGACGGGAGAGAAGCTTTAGAGAGATGGAATGAAGGGCCGGATGTTTTGATTTTGGATGTTATGCTTCCAGATACAGATGGGTATGAGTTACTTCGTTTGTTCCGGGAGAAGGATCGGGATATTCCAGTGCTCATGTTAACTGCGAAGAGTCAGATGAATGATAAATTGCTTGGCTTGCAGCTTGGTGCAGATGATTATGTGACGAAGCCATTTAATTATGCGGAGCTTATTCTTCGGGTCAAGAATATGACGCGGCGCGTGAAGAAGAAGGAGGTAACGGTAAGCCATGAAGTAATTGGGGCGGGAGAGATAACGATTTGTCCTAAGGAAAGAAAAGTGCATGTGAGTGGGCAAGAGATTCAGTTAACGTACCGAGAGTTTAATTTATGTCAGTTGTTTGTTTCCAATCCGCAGCGTGTATTTATGAGAGATGAGTTACTTGAGAAAGTATGGGGATTTGAGTATATCGGAAATACGAGAGCGGTTGATATTATGGTGCAAAGACTGCGGAAGAAGCTCGGGAATAGCGGAGAATATATTAAGACAATTTATGGCGTTGGTTATAAACTGGATTGTTAAGTGGTGATGGTATGTCTTTAAAAAGAAATATGGTGTTTGGAATCGTTGGACTATTAATCCCGATATTTGTTCTTTTGTACGCAGTTGTTTATATTACGTTAGAAAAGAATATGTATCATAACGCGGCAAATTCTTTAGAAAAGTTAAGTGTAGAAGCACAAATTTATACGATGAATTATTTAGAGAAGGAAGCAGAGGTAGAGACGCTCGGTCCGAATTCACTTTTAATTGCTTCGTATTTAGCAAAGCGCATGGATGTCCGTGTACAGATGATCGGGAAGAATGGGGATGTTGTGGCGGATACGCAAAAGGGAGCGCTTCTTCATCGGAATATTGATATTGAGAGTTCTTTGAAGGGAAAGAAATCTTATGTGTTTGAAGAGGGAGACCCAGCTCCAATTCTTTTGTTTTCAAGCCCGGTTTATTATGGAAACGATGTCATTGGTAGTGTTCGTTTTATAAATGAGTTAACGGGTGAGAAGGAAGTGTTAACAAATGTCGGTTGGACGTTTTTAATGACGTCTCTTTGTCTCGTAGCTGCGGGTATTTTCTTTGCGATTCGTTTGGCAAAGTCTCTTCATAAGCCGATTGATCAGTTAAGGCAAATGGCGCACCGGCTTGCGAATGGTGATTATAAAAGTAAGATTGAGCTAAATGAATATGTGGAAATTGCGCAGCTTTCAGCGTCTTTTAATGCGATGGCTGATGGGATTGAACTACATATTAAGCAATTGAAGGAAGAGAAAGAGAAGCAGAAAGATTTCTTAGATCGCATTACGCATGAGCTAAAAACACCGCTAACGGCGATTATTGGCTATGTGGATTTAATTCCGAAGTTAAAGGAGAAGGAAGATGTACAGGAGAGCTTGCGCTATGTAGCTGTAGAAAGTGAGCGTTTATTATCACTTGTAGAGGAATTACTTAAGTCTTCAAAGTACGGGACGAGTACGTTTGAAATATCACCTACAGTTGTGAATATAAAGGAATTAGCCGAAGAAGCAGTTTCAATCGTGAAACCTCGTCTGCAGAAGTTTGAGATTGAAGTTATCAATGAGTTAACAGATGTATATGTTGTGGCCGATTTCGATAAGACGAAACAGATTTTCTTAAATGTGCTTGATAATGCGATAAAATATAGCGACGCTACGCAAATTCGTATGAATGTCATTGTAAATGAACGTGAGGCAAAAGTTTTTGTTCATGATGATGGCATTGGTATAGATGAAGGTGTGCTGGCAGAGTGGAATGAATCGCCAGAAGGAAAGGTACTTTCTTCTAGTTACGGGAATGGTTACGGTTTGTATATTTGTCAGGAGATTATGAATAAGCAGGGCGGAAGTATGCGGATTGAGAGTAGTGAAGAGGTTGGTACTACCATATTTATTACATTCTTGCTTCCGAGACGGATGGAAGACATAAAAAACTTGAAAGCGGTTAAATGATACATTTATGAAACAATTATGCGGTATTTTCGAAACAACGTTTTTTTATCTTGGAGGTAGGCAGAAATGAAAAGGCTATCATTTCAAATTCTTATGTTTGTCCTTTGTATAATCGTTTCTCTTATTTTGTTTTATGTGATGGAGAAGCAAATATATAATCGGATCACAATCGTGAATGACAAACAAGCTGTTTTACAAAGAGTGAATGAATCCCTGCCTACTGAAATGAAGGTTAGGCATGAAAAGTGGGGAGAAATTGTTATAACGGATGAAGTTCGTTTGCATACGATTGTTTCATTCTTTGACCGAATTCAAATCAATCCGAGTGAAGCTAAGAATCAAGAACAAGTATTTACTGGAGAAGTAACGTACTTGAATGGACAGAAGCGTACTTTTGCAGTAGGTGACTTGTTCCAGTACGGGGCTGATATGTACGGAAAGAATGGTATGGATCCAATGATTTCAGCATTGCAAACGTATTTGTTAAGCCTGTATTACACACCAGAACGTATTTATGATTTTTTTGCGTCAGCACAGGATGTCATAGTACGCCAAGGTGGTGTAGAACGTGCGGTGAATGTTACGCACATACTTGATTCGATTCGGTACGCAAAGCAAATTACAGATTACGGAGAAATTCAGAAGTTATTACAATCACAGAATGAACCGATCGCTTATATTACCGCTTATAAAACTGGTAAGCGTATAAAGAATGAGCGTGAAGACATTCTTACTATTTCTGTGTATCCATCGTATTTTGTTGTGCAATATCTCGGTGATAATAATGGGAATGTCATGTATATGAAAAGCTCCCTCGCAAATGTATTTGTAAAGGAGAATGTGTCATGAGAAAGATAGCCTTTTTCTTCTTTTTGCTAGTAATTGGAGGAGCGATGTCTAGTTGCTCTCGAGATACAACCTCTATTAAATATAATAAAAGTGGTCTCCCTATTTTGAATGATCGTCATCTTGTTGCGTATGTAGCGGCTCGCGAGGAAGTTGGGGAAGCGTTGCTTTCATCATTTTGTAAACCACGCGGCTGTACGTATGAATTTATTCGTCTTTCGACAGAAGAGCTTCTTCGGAGGGTAGAAGAGGAAGCTGGAAATCCGAAAGCGGATATTATTATTGGTGGTACGGTAGACGCGCATCAAATGATGAAGCAAAAAGATCTATCTATTCCTGTTACGAGTCAGCATGCGAACCGTATTTCAAAAACTGTGAAAGATAAAGACGGTTATTGGTACGGTTATGAAGTAGAGAAGCTGGCAATTGCGATCAATAAAGAGCGGTGGAACGAAGAAATAGCACCGCTCGGACTTCCTTATCCATCAAGGTGGCAAGATTTATTAAATCCAGTATATAAGGGAAAGATTGTTATGCCGGATCCAAATGTTTCAGGAACAGCCTATACGTTTTTTCAATCACTTATTGATACTGTAGGTGAAGAGGAAGCGAAAGAATATGTTAAGAACTTTGCAGGGCAAGTTGGTGAAGTAACAGTGAATGGTTACATGCCAGTAGAGCTTGTTGCGAGTGGTGAGTATATGATAGGCATCAATTTCATGGGAGATCAGAGAATGCTTCAAAAACAAGGCTTCCCAGTTGTAAGTATCGTACCTGAGCAAACAGGGCTATCTGTTAATGCGATTTCGAAACTAAAGCGCGCACCGAATGGTATTATTGCGGATTTATTTATTGATTATTGTTTATCAGAAGAAGCAGGTCACATTTTAGAAAAGGTTTCGTTTGGCGTGCCAACGATGTTTGCGAAGAACGAGAAAGAAATAGAGGGACAGCCGGTTAGAAGAACGAACCAACATATATCAAATAGTGGAATAATCGAGATATGGAATAGACAACGTCTCTCTCAGAAGTGAGAAAAGGAGACGAAAGAATATGTTTAAATGGCTCAAGCCAGCACCTGCAATTGAAAGATTGCCTGCGGATATGATCGACCGTGTATATCGATTACTACGTATTCGTGTGTTAATCGGAATTTCAGTTGGATATGCTGCTTATTATTTAGTTCGTAGTAACTTTACGTTATCAAGTACGTATTTAGTACAAGAATACGGTTTTAGTACAGCTCAAATTGGTCTACTAGGTTCAGTAATGGCAATTGTTTATGGATTTAGTAAGTTCTTTATGGGGAATTTATCAGATAAAGCTTTCGCCCAGCGCTTTATCGCGGTCGGTTTATTTTTATCAGGGCTTGTAAATATTTGCTTCGGTTTTGCATCTTCATTTGGGATGATCGTTACATTACTTGTTGTGAACGGTATTGTACAAGGTATGGGTGCACCTCCTTGTAGTATCGTTATGACGAAATGGTTTTCAAAGAAAGAACGTGGTACGAAAACAGGTCTTTGGAATATTTCACATAACGTTGGTGGAATGCTTGTACCACCACTTGTCGGAATTGGTGTAGGTATTTTTGGTGAAAATCATTGGCAAGGCGGCGTGTTTATTTTCCCAGCGATTATCGCAATGGTAATTGCAGTTCTTGTTTGGATTAATGCGAAGGATACACCGGAATCAGAAGGTCTTCCTCCAATTGATGAGTATCGTAATGACTATGAAAATCTTGAAAAAGCAGATCATGCTAACAAGATGTCACCAAAAGAAATTTTAATGAAGTATGTAGTGAAAAATAAATTTGTATGGTTCTTATGTATTGCAAATGCATTCGTTTATTTAATTCGTTTCGGCGTTATTAACTGGGTTCCACTTTATTTAACGACAGTTAAAGGTTTCTCAAAAAATGAAGCACATGCGGCGTACGCAATCTTTGAAGGTATGGCAATTCCAAGTTCATTAATCGTTGGTCTTTTAAGTGATAAATTATTTAAAGGAAAACGTATGCCATTATGTATCATTAGTATGGTCGGAGTTGTTATTGGTACGTTTGTATATTGGCAAGCAACTAGCATACTTGTTGTAAGTATTGCAGTTTCTATTATCGGTTGTTTAATTTATGTACCACAGTTCTTAATCGGTTTAAGTGCGATGGAATTAGTACCGAAATTTGCAGTAGGTACGACAGTTGGTATGTGTGGTCTGTTCGGTTACGTAGGCGGAAGTCTTGTAGCAAACGCAGCAATCGGTGTTATTGTTGATCGTTCTGGCTGGGATGGTTGCTTCATCTTACTATTAACAGGTGCTATTTTATCAACGATCTTCTTGTTCATCGTTCAACGTGGACATGAAAGCAAAGCGCCTAAAGCGGCGTAATATTTTGTTTGAAAAGCTATCCAATTATCATTTTGGATAGCTTTTCTTATATTACTATAATCTTTCCTTAAATCTATCTTAAAAGACATAATGTCATATTTCTAATCATTGGAATTTTTGTTACAATATAAATGGATGTGTAAAACTTTGTAAAAAGAATGTAATAATATGTAATTAATTTTCAGAAAGTTTTATACAATTTCATATTAAACTATTAAGTTATAAAAAGGAGAGAGAATATGGTACCAAATACGGTTCGTACTCCAAACAAGAAGAAGAAATGGATTATTATCGGGGTTATTGCACTAATTGTTATTGTAGCAGCAGTTAATATTTTTGTAATGCAAGGGAAGAAGAAGGGGGCAGCAACAACGGCTGACGCAGTAAGTTTTGAGAAGGTAACGGAGCGTAAGCTGAATAATACGAAGTTAATTTCAGGTCAAGTGAAGCCTGGGAATATTGAAAGTTTTTATGCGGATCCGGCCAAAGGGAAAGTGAAAGATATTGAGGTAAAAGAAGGACAAGAGGTAGAGAAAGGTGCGAAGTTATTCTCTTATGATAATGAAGAGATTAATCTTCAAATGAAGCAAGCTGAACTTGATCAGAAGATGGCAGATATGCGTTATGATCAAGGGAAGAAGAAAATTGATTCGCTGAAGAAAGAAATTAAGAAGGCGAAAGATAGCGGAGCTGGGAAAGAAGTAACAGATCCGATGGAAGAGCAAGTAAGTGAGCTGGAGATAGCGCAAAAGACAACGGATCTTGAGAAAGAAAAAGGGAAGTTGCAGAAAGAAGAGTTAAGTAAAAAGCAGAAAGAGCTTA
The DNA here is from genome assembly GCF_027712065.1 of Bacillus cereus group sp. BcHK124. Classification (NCBI taxonomy): domain Bacteria; kingdom Bacillati; phylum Bacillota; class Bacilli; order Caryophanales; family Bacillaceae; genus Bacillus; species Bacillus cereus group sp. BcHK124. The sequence continues at coordinate 36,882 of NZ_JAQFPJ010000004.1, read as the reverse complement.
CGATTTATAGTAATTTTGCTGGTGTTGTTCAAAAGTTAGATAAAGATGCGGCGCAAAGTTCATCTCAAGCGTTAGGTGGTCAAGGGAAAGCCTTCTTACAAGTGGCTTCTAAAGATCCATTCCAAATTCAAGGTACGTTAACGGAGCTTCAAAAGTCACAAATTCAAAAAGATCAAACATTTACTGTAACTGCGAAAGCAAATAATAAGAAGAAGTGGACAGGTAAGATTACAGAAGTAAGTGAATTCCCAACGAGTGCAGAGATGGCGCAAGCTGGCGGTATGGGCGAAGCGACTCAAAATATGTCTCAATATACATATAAAGCAAGCCTTGATAGTCAAGATGGTTTATCTCCAGGTTATCACGTTTCTCTGCAAGTAAATTTAGAGAATAAGAAGATGGTTGCTGTTCCGACTAAGAGCATTGTAGAAAAAGGTGATGATGCATTTGTTTATGTTGAGGATAAAGGAAAGCTTCGTAAACAAAATGTGAAAAAAGGTTCTACTGATGGAGACTGGACAGAGATTACTGAAGGCGTAACAGTGGGGCAAAAGGTGGTTAAAAATCCTTCCGACGATGTGTATGACGGAATGGAAGTGAAAGAGAAATGATTACGTTAAACCATATTGCTAAAACGTATTATCAAGGAAAATTGGCAGTGCCGATTTTGCATGGTATTAGTTTAACCATTCAGAGCGGTGAATTTGTTTCGATTATGGGACCGTCTGGTTCTGGTAAATCAACGCTTATGAATATTATCGGTTGTTTAGATCGTCCAACAGAAGGCGAATATATGTTGAATGATGTGAATATCTTAACAGCAGACGAGTCAAAGCTTGCTTTAATTCGTAATGAATATATCGGTTTTGTGTTTCAGCACTTTAATTTGCTGCCGCGTCTTTCAGCAGTGGAAAATGTTGAGCTTCCGCTCGTATATGGCGGCGTGAAGAAGGCAGAGCGTCGTAAGCGTGCTTTAGAGGCATTAGGTAAAGTTGGATTAGCGGATCGCGTGCATCATTTACCGAACGAATTGTCAGGTGGACAGAAGCAGCGTGTAGCAATTGCAAGAGCTATCGCGAATAATCCAACGTTCATTATGGCCGATGAGCCGACTGGTGCGCTTGATACGAAGTCTGGTGAGCAAGTTATGGATATTTTCACGAAGCTTAATGCAGAAGGTACAACAATTGTTATGGTTACGCATGAAGAGGAAGTAGCAGCGTATTCTTCCCGCCGCATTGTACTGCGAGACGGGAAAATTACAGAAGATAGAAGGTGTGCGGTATGAGTTTACTAGATAGTATAAAAATTGCCCTCTCTTCTATTTTAGCTCATAAACTGCGTTCAGCTCTTACGATGCTAGGTATTATTATCGGCGTTGGTTCTATTATTACTGTCGTTGCAATTGGGCAAGGCGGAGAAGCGATGCTGAAGTCGAAATTCGCAGGTTCTGGCGGTAATAATCTTATGCCAATTCAATTTAAAGCAGATATTAATGATGAGTTTAATATGGGCGGGCATGAAATACCGAAGTTAACGGAAGAAGATATTATGGAAGTAAAACAAGTGAAGGATGTATCCCACGTTATTACAACAAATCAGGGAATGGAGATACTTGATGTAAATGATAAAAAGGCAAATCTGAATGTTATTGGTCTGGATAATGAATATTTTGCCGTTAATAAAGTAAAGGTCGTAAAGGGACGTACTTTAAGTGAATCAGATATTACTCATGCAAATAACGTTATGATGATTAGTACAAAAACAGAAGAAACGTTATTTAAGGACGTAAACCCAGTTGGACAAATTATTGAGATGAAGGGGCAGCCAATGCAGATTGTCGGTGTGTATACATCTGATAATGAGTTTATGGGATTTGAAATGGAAGAAGCATTAATCCCTCTTACGTTATGGCCTGTTTTATTCGGAACAGATAATATTCAAAATATCGCAATTCAAGCTAAAAATGTAGACGATTTAGAAGCAGCTGGAAAACAAGCTGTGGATGTATTAAATAGTCGTAAGCCAAGTGAAATTCCAGGTAAATATGAACTGGTGAATTTAAAAGAATTCCAAGAAAATGTTTCTAAAGTAACTAATATTATGACGATGATTATCGGTGGTATCGCGGGTATTTCATTAGTCGTTGGTGGTATTGGCGTTATGAACATTATGCTCGTATCTGTAACGGAGCGTACGCGCGAAATTGGGATACGTAAAGCACTTGGGGCAACGCGTAGTAAAATTTTATTACAGTTTTTAATTGAAGCAGTTATGTTAACACTTCTAGGTGGTTTGATCGGAATTGGTCTTGGATATGGCGGAGCATATATCGTTTCCACGTTCGCAAAATGGCCACCTCTTGTTTCATGGGAAGTTGTCGTTGGCGGCGTATTATTCTCGATGACACTCGGCATTATTTTCGGATTAATTCCAGCAAATAAAGCTGCGAAATTAGATCCAATTGAAGCACTTCGTTATGAGTAATTACTAGTGTAGTAGAACTACACACTACCGTTCTAGTGGGCGGTTCGTAGCCTCTATATGAGGAAGTGAACCGCCCGTTAGAACGGGTTATATAAATAGAAGGAGGCGTTATAATGGAAGCTAATGTGAATATGCAAAAAGCTGGCGGCGAGAAGCCATCACTGTTCGGAATGATTACTTCTCCTGGTTTACAGTTTGAGAGAATGAAGACGACTGAGAAAGTTTGGGGTATGTTCTTCATAGTGGCAATATTACAAGGGCTTGTAGGTGGTTTAAATTCGTATATTACGTATACATCACCTGAAATGATTGAAATGCAAAAGAAATTGGGAGGCGAATTTGCAAAGCAGGGTTCGCTTGTATCAGATGTAATTTCTGGTACGATATGGGGAATAGTAGGTGTTATGATTGCAACATTAGTTGTTGCAGCTATTTATAAAGTGTTCATGATGTTTTACGGGAATGATACTTCTTATAAAAAAATAGTAATGATTATTGTATACGCAGATATTATTGTTATTATTGGTGGACTTATTAACGGTGTTATAGCTTTAATTTTAGGTGCTGGACCAACTGCGTATACAAGTTTAGGACCACTATTCGATCAAGGTTCACTTGCATATGGAATTGGTAATACAATTGAATTGTTCTATTTATGGAATTTAGTTTTAATTTGGTTAGGATTACAAGTTACAGCCGGATTAAGTAAAGTGAAAGCAGCTATTCCAATTATTGTTTTATTCATTATTAAAGCGGGATTCTTAGCTGCGATTGTTGTATTGATTGCAAAGTTCTTACCTGGTTTGCCTGTATAATAATATGATTGAATTAAAAGGTGGCTCTTCGGAGTCACCTTTTTTATTTTTACCCTTATTTCAAATACCACCAACAAAATTTCAAATTCTACCCATTGTAATTTCAAATTTCAGCGATAGTATTTAAAATTACTCACAGTGAATTTCCTTCTTTATTTTTATATTGTGAAGGTACCGCGGAATACTAGAAAGGTATACCTTTTAGAAACGGGTACTGTGTGAAGCCAGCGACTTTTAAAGAGGCAGCTTTGTTGTATGAAGGATTGATTGTAAATCAAATAAAGAGGTTGGGGATCTATCAAGATTATGAAGAGTATTATCAATGTGGGTTAATCGGTCTTTGGCATGCGTATGAAAAGTTTGATGCGGAGAAAGGGAGTTTTCCTGCATATGCAGTTGTAACGGTACGTGGTTATATATTAGAAAGATTGAAGAAAGAGTTTGCAGTGCAAGAAAAGTGTGTATGTGTAGGAGCGTATGAGGATATCTTTCATTTTGAAGATATTGAAATGAAAGCGAAGGATTTTATGAGTGTATTAGATGAGAAGGAGAAGTATATTATTTTTGAGCGTTTTTTTGTAGGAAAGACGATGGGGGAAATCGCTTTAGAGACAGAGATGAGCTATTATCAAGTAAGGTGGATGTATCGGCGAGCACTTGAGAAAATGCGAGATAGTTTAAGAGGATAAACATGATCATAAGAATGGAAGGCAAGTGATATTGCTTTCCATTCTACTTATTCTGTTAAGGTAGTAAATGTAGTAAGAGGCTTTTAAATTGTAGTGAATCTTGCATGTTCATACGTGATAATACATATCCGGCTTTTAATAATTGTTGTTTTAACTTATGTTGACTGATATGTATAGTTGTAGTTGTACCATTTGAAAAATGAATGGTAGCTTTTTTACTTTTTTTGAAAAACTCTATGTCATCTATATGGTTATAAAATAGCCATATACAGTTTGGAGAAGAAGGAGACTCTGTTGGGAAAGCACAAATATATTCTCGATGATTAATTGGAATCGGCACATTTCGTTTGAAATGAAAGTTTGTTTGAACTGCTTTCCGTCTACCTTGATAAGTAGAGTGAACATTGGTTAGACAAGATTGTTTGATAAGTTGGAGAGCAGTTTGACAGGAGTAAAGATGGTTCCCGCTACTTTCGATAATCTTTGTTTGATAGTAAGGGTGCTTGTGTGGTTCTAACATCATTGTAGAATTAGAAATAATAATATCATTTTCGTCATTCATAAATTTAATTCCCCCTTTATAAATGATAATAATTCTCAATATAATTATATACGAATTAAGTAAATTAATTGTTAATCTTTTATTTCATATTGTAAATTTTAGCTATTCGTTTACAATCAATAGATGATAGTCTTTCTAATTTGCATCGCTTGTACATATATATGAAAATAGAAAAGAGTAGGCGGTGAGATAGTATGAAGAAAAGGTATATTATTATGGCTCTAGTTGTTGTTCTTCTAGTATATTTAGCAAATAGTAATCCGAGTAAAGGTGAATATACGGATTGGGCAGCGAAGCAGTTTATGAAACGTAATGATGTAAGTAAGAAGCTAGACGAAGTTCAAAAGGAAAATGAAGAGGGGCTCCTTGGTGATTTAGCATCGGCTGGTAAGAAGTTGGCGAAAAAATATGTTGAGCCGCAAGTTGGATTGTTAATCGATCATTATACGAAGCGAGATGATTATATATTCTTCTCAACATATAAGACGGAATTTGATATCGGCGGAGAACACTATAAATATGTATGCGTCGGTTTTTCAAAAATCTTTATTCCAATTGAAATGCCGAAGAAAAAAGACGAATCTGCAAAATGATGCAGATTCGTCTTTTTGTCTATAAGGTAATGGGAACTTCAGATACAGTCCTTTCTACGAGACGAGCTCCTTTTTTTCGGGTATTTTCATTAATTGATGAAAATACAGATGAGGCAAGGATCGTATCCATTACTTGATTTACGACTTGTGCATCGACGGGCGTGATCGGCTTCTCAATAGAAAAGACAACTGTTTTTCCATCTTCTTTCGCGAAAATTAATTCTAGTACTTGCATACGTTGATTCCTCCTCTTTATTTATTTTGTAATCAGTGGGGCATCCCCACTGATTACATTTCCACCTTAAAGGTTAGAAAGATCTGATGTGCTAACAAGTTGTACAGCGTGAAGTGGTGATGCTTGTAAAGAAGCAAGAGCACGTGCTACGTTTTGTACTTGCTCTAAGTTTGCGTTTGTTTTTACGCGCTTAAATTGTTTGTTCTTAAAAACTGTTTTTCCATTCTTATCTAATCCATTGTTTAAGACGAGACGTAAAGTTAAATCCATTACGATTGTTTCGACTGCCATGTTTATCACCCCCTTTCACTATATAAATAGGATGCAAATGTCATGTTTTGGCGTGAAATTTATTCTTTTTTTTGGTACTCTTAAAAGAATAAGAGAGGAGTTTCGGAAGAATGAATCGTAAATGGTTATTTTGGATTCCTGTTTTACTATGGATGGGGCTGATTTTCTATTCCTCGGCACAACCATATAAAAAGCAGGATATGCGTTCGGATATTGAACAATATGTAAATGTGGAGTTTGTGAAAGAGCATTTTTCATGGGTATCTATCGATTACGGCGGTGGTACACCTGTTAGTATTGCAAATAAAGGTGTAGGCGGATTTATTGAGTTTTTCCTTCGTAAAGGTGCTCATTTTATGGTGTTCTTTATGCTCGGTTCATTGACGTATTACGCTTTTCATCGATCAGGTTATTCGAGAAAAAGGTGTTTTATATACGCTCTCCTTTTCGTGGCGGGATATGCAACATTTGATGAAATTCATCAATGGTTTACGGGCGATCGTACACCGATGTGGCAAGATTCATTACTGGATACGTGCGGCGGATTAACAGGTATTATAATAAGTAATTGGTTTTGGAATAGAAAAAGGAGCTAATCTCGAAAAGATTAGCTCCTTTTGTTTATCCTGCTTTAATGGGCAGTAAGACCCCCACTGATTAAAGTTTCACTTTATACACCAAGTAATTCTTTTAGTTCATCTGTAGATAGTTCTGTCATCCAACTATCGCTTGTAATGACGGCGTTGTTTAATGATTGTTTTCTTTCTAACATTTCATCGATTTTCTCTTCAAGTGTCCCTGTTGTAATCAGTTTATGAACGTGAACGAAGCGCTTTTGACCAATGCGATATGCACGGTCTGTTGCTTGGTTTTCTACCGCTGGATTCCACCAACGATCGTAGTGAATGACATGGTTGGCAGCTGTTAAGTTTAATCCTGTACCACCTGCTTTTAACGATAAGATGAAGATGTCATACGTTCCGTTTTGGAACTGTTCGATCATTTTGTCACGTTCTTTCTTCGGTACACTACCGTTTAAGAAGAGGACGCGCTGACCGAAATGTTCTTCTAACACATCTTTTAGCATGTTCCCCATACCGATGTATTGCGTGAAGATTAAACAACTTTCATTTTGATCTTTTATATTTTCAATGAGTTCCATGAGCGTGCTCGTTTTCATGGAACGTTCGATGATGTCTTTCGGTTCTGTTTCTTTTAAATAAAGAGCGGGATGATTACAAATTTGTTTAAGTTTGTTCAGCATGAGTAATATAAATCCGCGTCGTTCAATTCCGCTTAATCCTTCTACATTTTGCAACGTATCTTGAACAAGTTGTTCATATAAGGAAGCTTGTTCACCAGTTAGTGGACAGTAAGCTTTCTGTTCTTGTTTATCTGGTAAGTTTAATGCGACTGTTTGATCTTTCTTCGTACGACGCAGTAAAAACGGTGAGATAAAACGTTGAACTTGTTGGATTTTTCCTTCGTCACGGTCCTTTTCAATTGGTGAGACGAAGCGGCGCTGGAATTGTCCTAAGCTGCCAAGATATCCATGATTAATGAAGTCGAAAATAGACCAAAGCTCGGCAAGGCGGTTTTCCATCGGTGTCCCAGTTAATGCGATTTTGTGATTTGCTTGTAAGTTTCGTACTGCTTTAGACTGTTTCGTATGTGGGTTTTTAATATTTTGTGCTTCATCCAAAATAACAGCATCCCAGCATAACGTACTAAGTTCTTCCTCATCAAGCTGAGCTAATGCATAAGATGTTAATACAACATCTGCTGATTGAAGGAAATCTTTAAAGGATTCCCCTTTAGCTCGGTTACTTCCATAATGTAACTGAACACGTAAATTCGGTGCGAAACGCTCAAATTCTTTTTGCCAATTTCCAAGAACAGATGTCGGAGCCACGATTAAAGCAGGACCTGTTTGGAGATTGTTTTCTTTTATATATAGTAAGTAAGTGATCGTTTGAATACTCTTTCCAAGTCCCATGTCGTCAGCTAACAATGCGCCGAATCCAAGCTTTCTTAAATATAATAACCACTCAATGCCATGTTGTTGATACGGACGGAGTGTGGCGTTTAGTGATGAAGGGACATCTACTTTCGGAATATCTCCAATGTGCAATAGTTTTTGGAATAAGTCTTCATAATATCCATCTAGTTCAATTTCAATATCGGTAAACGGACTATCCTCTTCTACAATTTCTGTTTCAGCAGTGTTTGATAAATGTTGCTGAAGGACATCTTTCATTTCAAGTCCATACTTATCAGCACGATTCATAAGCTTTCGTACTTCTTCAATAAAGGCTGGATCTAGTCGCATCCATTGACCATTTATATTGAATAACCGCTTGTTTTGTTCAACGAGTTCAAAAAATTCGCTTTCTGATAAATCAATGCCGTTCGTTGAAATGCGCCAGTCAAAATTAACGAGTGTATTCATGCCGAAGAAAGATTGCGTTTGTGTAGCATTTTGCTTCAGTTGCACACGTAATTTTGGTTTTGTCGCTTTTAAATTTTGCCACCACGATGGTAATAAGATTGTAATACCTGCGGCGAGTAATTCGTTACTTGCTTCTGTTAAGAAGTTCCACGCTTCTGTTTCAAAGAGTTCACTTCGGAATGTATCACCATCTTTTAGCCACGGTACGAGCTTACTGAAGCTTTCTTGTGTTTCCAGAATACGTTCTTCATAATCGTGCCATCGTTTTGGTAAAGAATCGATACTCTCATATACATATATGCGATGTGCCCCGCGCTTTGGCGTAACAATTGTTTCAAGCTTCCACATTTCAAATTCTTCTTGCGGCTCTTGTAGTCGTAGTCCGATTGTAAAGGGAAGGTCATCTTCAATGTAACCAATTTTTCGAAGCCAATCTTCTTCATGTAGTGCTGCGTCTAATTGTCTTTTCGTAAAGTCGTAATGTTCATAAAGTCTCTTTGCATCTTCCCATCCGTCATTTGAACGGTTATCTTGTAATATGCTTTCATTTACTGCAGCCGAGAAAAGAGAAGCCAATGTGTCATCTTCGATTGGAGTATTTTGAACTTTCCAAGATGGTTGTTTAGGCCAACTCTCCATATCAGGTACGAAGCTACCGCTTGTGAAGGCATCCCACAATGCGTTCGCATCTTCCGTAAGTGCTGTAATAGGGCCGTTCATTTGAATACGGGCAAAGGAGTTCATCGGTTTATTCGCGATGTATTCAAATGCTTGTGCGTTTGTTAGCATAACACCTTGTCTTCCTTCAAAGGTTGCTTCTTTTAGAAACGTGCCGTAGAAGGAAGTGGAGTGCCATGTAAATGCATTTCGTTTCCAACTTGTTACGGATAATGGAGTACCGCTATCATCTTCTCCCCAAAGGAACCAACCGTGACTAACGTGCTGGAGCCTAATTGTTACTTCAGTTTGATTGATCATCGATTAATTTTCCTTTCCGTAATTCCTCTTGTAGTGCACGCAGACGTGAATGTAAGTTTGCGATGTGAATAATGAAAGCATCCCATTCATCGGTACGCTTTAATCGTTTATATAATGTACGTAATTTCTTTAAGTAACGAACTGCACGTCTATATGATTTGCGATTTCGCTCTTCAATAGCTTCGGTAGCAGCAAGGTGATAAAGAGGAAGTGCTGCTTCTGGTGCTTCCTTTTCAATATCTTTCAGCGGCTCTTTCAAAAGTTCAATCGCTTCAAATCCATGTAAGAGCTGAAGTTCTGCCCATGTTCGATACTGTTTTTTCGCCAGTACGTATTGCTCATAGTTTGCGAAACTATATGGTAATAGCTCTTGCAAAATCATTTCGAATCCAGCTTGTTCATTTGTATGAGTTGCATACGTTTCATACATGATGACGAATAAGCGAACGATATCTTTTATGAAAATTGTATTTTCGTGCTCATGTATCGTTTTCTTCACTTGTTTATACGTAAAGGAAAGCCAGTTTTTCGCACGATCCCATTTCATTGCATGTAATAACTCTTCTAACCAATAGAAGTAAAGACTTACAACAGAAGCAGGTTGTTTCTTTAGTAAGTCCATCGCTAATCGATCTTCATCATTTAAAAAGAGTAGATGAGAAGATGCTAATGCTTTGGAAAGTGGATTCATTTTCGTACCAATTCGTTTTTCTTCTTCTTGTAGTTGCTCGTTATTGTGTAACAGTTCACTCCATATGTGACGATAAATAAAGAACCTCTCTTGCGTATAGGCATCGGTGGAGAAAAATACTTCGTGAACGAGACGAGCTGTTTCTTGCAGAATTGATTTAGACTCTGAAGGAATCGATTCTGATTGTAAGTCCCGAACGATGGATTCCACCTTATCTACAAATAAGCGAACGACATTAACAGGCTGATGATAAGAATACGTTTTATTTGCTTCAAAGTCCTGAATTTCTTCTAATAATTTTTGAAAGCAATAAAGTGCCGCGTGTAGCCTGAACAATTCATGTATCACAATGATACGCGGAGCTTTCCGCTCGAGTTTCGTATAGAAGTCCGTAAAAATACTCATAAGAAAATACATTTGTTTATAAGTAAGCCGAGCTTGTTCTTTTTTAAATGATTCATATTCGTTATCAAAATAGGATTGCCAACTTTTATAATCTGTTTCTTCAAAAGCTGATGATTGCAATACTTGTCTTGCAGTTCGAATAGGAGGAAGGGAAGGTTTCGTATTATTTTTGAATAAAGTTAATACATCTCCTACTTGCCCGAAACTAGATGCTGCCGATAGTAACACAGCGAGCATATGCTCACACTGCGTGGGTGCGAAGCAATCGCAATAGCTTTCAGCGACGTTACGAATCGGGATATGGACGCTATATACGCTGCCTTCAGCATCTACAGTTCCTGATAGCGTATAGCCATCAAAGTCAACGTTGTAGACAACACCACTACGATATAGGTGCCGAGCTGTAGCGACATGTTCCTGATCAGCTGTTTGCTGTGGATCTAGTCCTTGAACGAACTCATTCGCAATCATCATAATTTCATCTTTCGTAATTGAGTGTTGCAGCATAATATTCCTCCGTACACATATTTCTTTCCTTTACCATTATAAACAAAAAATGCTCAAAACAGAAAAAATGAAATTTAGATTACATTACTTGAAAATCATGGTAATATATAAAATGTTTATAGGGAGAAATATGGCTTGAATTGGGGAGTAAAGTGAATAAGGAAAGCTGAAATTACCTGCTGCGCAACTGCAAAAGGAATGTAAGTGTAAATATAGAAAAAGCATAAGCTTTATTGTGTCACAATAAAGCTAGAGAAAAATTGGGGGAGAGCATATTGAAGTTTTGTGAAACATGTAAGGAACAGTTTGCAGGCCATTTGAATTTTTGCCCTAGGTGCCGCCATAAATTAGACGATATTTCGGCGGCGGGTACGGTTGCTTCTAGTGAGGAGATACAACGAGAGACGAGACCAGTACGAAGTAAGAAAAATATATTTCTTTTCAGTGGTTTCATCGTAATTGCTGCCTTATTATTTGGAGTATATCAATTCGGGGCATATAATTTTTCAAAAGAGAAGCAAGTAAATGCAATGATTGAGGCATTCCAAAAGAAAGATGTTAGTGCAATCGATGAGTTTGTGAAGGTAGATGATCCAGCTTTAAAAGTTAAGTCAGAAGACATTCAGGCATACATACGTTATTTAAAAGACAATCCTTCATACAATAAAGCGTTACTATACTACTTGCAAAAAGAGGCGATAGCTAAAAATTCAACAAGTGGTACAGTATCCTTTGAAGATGGGAGAATTATAGAAGACGGGAAAGAATGGTTCTTGTATCCGAAGTATAAGTTCAGTATGAAATCTTATTACATGAATGTTAGCACAACCGCGAAGAATGCTGAAATATATGTAAATGATAAAAAAGAAATAGAGCTTTCTAGTAGTAAAAATTCAAAAGAATTAGGGCCATATTTCCCGGGTTCTTATGTTGTGAAGGCACAGGCGAAAGCGGAACTTACTAAATTAGAGACAGAAAAAGAAGTGGACTTAGCAGACGAAAAGAAAGGGACAGTAGAAGTGAATTTATCACTTGAAGGAAATTATGTAACTATCTCTTCTGATGAAAATGAAGCGACTGTTTTTGTGAATGGGAAAAAGCGCGGGAAATTGAGTAACGGAAGTTATAAACTGGGACCTGTAGAGACAGATGAAACGGTAGAAGTGCATTTAGAGAAAAATACAGAGCTTGGTACCATTAAATCTGAAAGTATCAAAGTTGGGGATCAAAGTACTTATTATTTAAAGTTCCCAAAAGAAACGCCAAGCGTAAAAGAAATATCGAGCTCTGCAGTTGGTGAATTTGTACGAACACATATTTATGATAATGTACGTGCGATTTCGTCAAATGATTTTAGTATTATCGCAAATAATTATGATAAGAGCGGGCCATCGTATAAACAGGACCGTGAGTATTTACAATATCTATACCAAAAAGGAATTACAGAAGATTTATTAACGATGGAAGTTCGTAATGTAGAGCGTCAAAGTGCTACGAAATATAAAGTAACGACATATGAAGAGTATCATATTCGTTACGGTGATGGCTCTGTTAAATTTAAGAGCTTTAGTAATGACCATATTGTAACAGTTAATGGGAATGGAAATATACTATATTATTCTCTTGGCGCAAATAATACGTTGAAATCAGAGGAAATCTCTGGTCCAACTCGCTAATATAAAAAAGCTATCTCAATTATAGAGATAGCTTTTTTATATTAGAAACGCGTTTTTTTTAATACAACTTGTACATACGGATCATGTAATATTTGCTCTATAATTGGTAACATGTTTTGTTCGAATGGAATGTCGATAGGGAATGGCTTTTGTGAGCCAGGTTTGATTCCATATTGGACAAATTTGTAATGTGTATTATCTTCAGACTTGAGCACAATTAATTTATATCGATTGTCGTCGTCAGCAAGTGAGAAATCAATGGAAGTAGCGTCGTATGTTACTTCATCCTTATATATATACGGTTTTGGTGTACCGATCCAGTCTACTTTTGCTTGTACATTCATGGACATAACCTCCTTATGGTTATTATAAAAAAATAAAAGCCAGCTCTCAACAAAGAGAACTGGCTTCAGCAGTCATTGGTTATTTTAAAATTTTCACTTTAACAGTTTTGCGTCCCCATTTTTGAGCAGCGCTATCTGATCCAAGTAGGATGTCGATACGGTTACCTTTAATTGCACCGCCAGTATCTCCAGCGATAGCTTCTCCGTAACCTTCTACCCATACTTTAGATCCTAATGGGATTACTTTCGGGTCAACAGCGATCATTTTCATGTTTGGGTTCGCTGTTAAGTCATGACCCATTGCAGTTAATACACGGCCGCCATATGTGCCACCGTTTTCGCTCGGATGAGCTGTATATGCTGTAGCTACAACTGTTAACTCACGACCACCAGAAGGTGTGTTAGTTTCAGCAGCCTTTACAGCAGGCTTAGCAGCTTGTTTTGCTTGAGCTGCAGGTGCTTGAGCTGGTGCTTGCGCTTTAGCAGGAGCAGGTTGTTCTTGTTTCTCAATAACAGGTGCTGTACCTGTTAAGAAAGGAACGTGAACATAAGCTGTTTTTCCGTTATATTCGAATTGTAACCACTCATTTTGTACTTGGTTCGTTGTTTCGATCATATCATCTTTCTTAAGCGTCCCAAGAATTTCTGAGTTTGTGTTCGCTTCAGCACGTACGTTTAATACGTTAGCTGTTACGTAGTAGATGCTTTTAGTGAACTCTGCACTTACGAATGCGTCTTTACCATCTAAAGTGATTTTTGACCATCCGTTCTCTGTATTTTGAACATCTATTTTATTACCGTTTAGTAATTTACCGACAACTTTTGATTCCGTAGTAGGGTTTTCGCGTACATTTAGTACGTCTGTTGTTACAACAGTTTCTGCATTAGCAGATGATGTGAAAATCCCAAGACCAAAAACTGCTGCTGTTGCTATACCAATTAATTTTTTCATGATAGCCTCCATTGCGTTTGTTTTCGTGTCCTCATTATAGCAACAGATTTTTTCGGATTTGGGGAAAACACACAATTACAAACCATTCGTAATAAGTCGTTAACATCCTGTAATATAACAAAAAATATAGGAAAGCGTTTTTCATTCTATATGTTTAGTAGGTTTCTACTTATATTCAAAATATTTAATACAACATATTGTTTTCGGCGTAAATAAAAATATTACAGGAGTGTTACATGATGTTTACTAAACGATTACATTCCTTGAGTATTTTACCGTTTTATGGGTAATATAGTTATATAAACATAAACATTTCGTTTGTGAAACTATAAACACGTGCTATATACTAGCAAAAAAACCGCATAATTGTTACAAAAAGAAAGGGTTGCAAGGAAGGAAAATGCCCTTTTTTACATCTGTAACACATCCTTTTTTGGGAAAATACATTCCCATCCGCATTTTTCTCGCACAATTTGACAGCAGTATTTCGATCTTATAGCTCTTGCAGAGTGAAAAGGTTATACGGAAGGTAAGGCTGTCCATCAGAATTCTAGTTGGTGAAGGTGAAAGTAAGAAAATCACCGCAAAATTATAGTTTTCTATCCGATTTTACATATCGGAATTAATGTTATTTATAAAAGTAAAACCTACGAAGGGGGATTTGATGAGGAAACTGACAAAAACATTCATCGTTTCATTAACATTATGTATTGCATTTACAATTTGGGGGATTATTCCCGAATCTATTATCGGAAAAGGTAGCTTAGGAAATGTAACAACCGCAATTCAAACTGCATTAGTTAGTAAGTTTGGATGGTTTTATATTATTTCTGTTTCTATTATTTTAGGTGTGTCTATCTTTTTAATTGTTTCAAAATACGGTTCTATTCGTTTAGGGAAAGATGATGACGAACCTGATTATAGTTATATGACATGGTTTGCCATGTTATTTAGTGCTGGTATGGGTATCGGCTTAGTGTTCTGGGGCGTTGCCGAACCATTAAACCATTTATACGCGCCTCCGTTTGGAGAAGGTGCAACTGAGGAAAGTGCGCGTCTTGCACTGCGTTTTTCATTTTTCCATTGGGGATTACATCCGTGGGGACTATATGCATTTGTAGCGCTTTGTATTGCTTACTTTACTTTTAGAAAAGGAAAAGCAAGTACAATTAGTGCGACAGTAGGACCGTTATTTAAGGACGGGGACCATGGGCGTATTGCTCATTTATTTGATGTGTTAGCTGTTTTCGCCACTGTGTTTGGCGTGGCAACATCATTAGGTCTTGGCGCAAAACAAATTGCCGGTGGTGTTAGTTATTTAACTTCTATCCCGAACTCATTAACGACTCAGTTAGTTATTATTGCAATCGTAACAGTGTTATTTATGTTATCTGCGCAAACAGGTCTTGATAAAGGAATTAAATATTTAAGTAATACAAACATTATTTTTGCGTTTGCACTTATGATTATTGTATTGTTTGCAGGTCCAACAAACTTTATTATGAATTACTTCACTTCGACAATCGGTTCTTATATTCAGGAATTACCAAGTATGAGTTTCCGATTAAGTCCATTAGATGAAGGCGGAAATCAATGGATTCAATCATGGACAATTTTCTATTGGGCATGGTGGATTGCATGGTCACCATTCGTAGGTACATTTATTGCCCGTGTTTCACGAGGGCGTACCATTCGTGAATTTGTTATCGGTGTGTTACTCGTACCGACAATAATTGGTGCTCTTTGGTTCTCAGTCTTCGGCGGGACTGGTATTCATATGGAACTGTTTGGTGATGCACATATCTTTGAAAAAATTAAAGAGATGGGAACAGAAGTAGGACTATTCGCTATGTTTGATCAGATGGGAAGCTTTGGATCAGCGTTATCTGTTCTAGCTATTCTTCTTATTTCTACATTCTTTATTACATCTGCAGATTCAGCGACATTTGTTTTAGGGATGTTAACGACACATGGTAGTTTAAATCCACCAAACCGCATTAAAATGATCTGGGGTATCGTTTTAGCTGCTCTAGCTTCTATCTTATTATATGTAGGTGGATTAGAAGCCTTACAAACGGCAGCTATCATTGCAGCATTCCCATTCGTCTTCGTTATTTTCTTTATGATGGCAGCATTATTTAAAGAGTTACAAAAAGAAGGTCGTATGAAGCGTCATAAATAATAGAAGGAAAAAGAGTTGATTATGTATCAGCTCTTTTTTTATATAGAAGGAACTTGAACTGCAAGTAAGGGAAATAAAATACTTTACAGATTTTCCGAATAGGAAAGCCCACTACGGTGCGATAGTACCCCCTTTAGGGGTGGGATGATAGTGAGGTCAAATGCGATGTACAGATAAAATACCGAAAGTATGTTCTGTACATCAAGTATTTGAAATGGTATAATTTTCATAACAGACAAGTAAAAGTCTCTAAAACAATCTTGTTCTCTGAAAACAGAATACATATGAGGTTGGAGTAACAAATTCTTCTGCTCCGTAAAATGTATTGAGTCGTCAAGTACAAGACGCTAAAACACATTTGAGAACTCACAATCTGACTCGTTTGGTAATAGAACGAGTGCCGTATCTGCTAGATGCACTGGATACGGAGTGGTGATGGCACACCGCAATCTTGCACGTCAGCGATACTAGAAATAGACGTCGCCTTTGGTAGCAAGAATCCCACTGACGTTAGTCAGCTTGCGGCTTTAGCTGTGGGAGTGTCAATATATTAGTAGTATGCCTTTTATACCGATAAAAATCGATTCGTTTCGACAATGTTCGATATCTTGCAGATTCTATTCATATTTTTGACAAAAAATTGTCGGAAATGTGTTGTCACGTTTATATATATGTGCTATATTATTTCCTGTAAGCGATTTCAAATAGTTTTAAAGCGCATTCAAGGGGGACATCTAGAATAATGAAACGTTACGAAAGAAAGTGGAAGCATATTTGTTTGAAACGTGTGGCACATCGTAGTGTCCAAGAAAGCACGGAACCTAAGACTGAAACGCGCAAAGAGCAGCAAGAGAAGCAATTGGTTCTACAAAAATAGCAATCACTTTTTCGTATATAAATGAAGGTCGATCGTTCGTTGGGGGATGGACGTGAAATTACTTTCAGCTAAGGGGTATTGTCTGATATATAATTTATACGGCAAAAAATAAGCACAGAGCATACGGCGCTCTGTGCTTATTTTTATTTGTCCTTTTTGAATCGAACAGTTTTATCCCAGCCAATGACTTGTTTCTTACTCTTTGCACGTAAGTATAAAATTAAGCTACGAATGAATAAGTACGTAAAGAGCTGTGCGTACGTAAAGTACATGATAACACTAATAAAAATATTAGTTGGTGTAAAGGTTCGTTCCACACTCTGGGCACTAAATAATTGAGAAACATATGTAACATATGCGACATACCACATAAATAGTAGTGGGATGCTATATTGAATTTGGAATATCCCGAGTAACCCAATTACAAACCAAACGTTCGAAATGATTAAGAATAACCAAAATACAACATACACTAAAACTTGTTGTAAAGAATGGACGAGCAGTTTTCCTTTAAAGAAACTTAATGAAGAAAACATTTTTTCTAAAATGTACAAGTTCCCTTGAAGCCAACGTGTACGCTGCTTAATAAGAATTTTTAAATGCTCAGGTTCTTGTTCCCATGTAATTGACTCTGGAACGATTGGCAGGAGATAGCCTTTTTGTGTAATTCGTAATGTTAATTCAGCGTCTTCTGCAATTGCATAAGGGTCATAGCCGCCAAGCTCTTCTAATGCAGCGCGACGAAGAAGCATGTTTGTTCCTGTTAGTGAACCTGTTTGGAATAGTAACCAGCGTCCGGATTGCATAAGGAGCTGGAAGATTTGAAATTCTAACGAAATCATTCGTGTTAGCCAGTTTCTTTTTTCATTTACAGTACGAACATGCCCAACAGCTCCAACAGCATCCTCGGTTGTTTCAGCGTGTTCTACAAGCATTCGCAGTGCATGTGGTTCAGGCTGGTTATCTGCATCATAAACACAGAAGTATTCACCATCTGAAATACTAAGGCCATAGTTTAATACACGTGATTTTCCTTTTGGTTCACCAGGTGGAACGCGAATGTGACGAATATGAGCATAAGCTTTGTCAAAATCGTCACCAATTTCAGGTGTCTCATCTTGCGAGTTATCGTTTAATAAATAAACAGTTAGTTTGCCTGGATATTCAATCTTTGCCATCGCCTCTAAAGTATCCTTAATCACGACGCCTTCATTGTGAGCTGGTATTAAAATATCGACGCTTGGGTAATGTTCTAGCGTACGATCTTTTTGTTTTCTACTTCGGTGAACTAAACCTGCGAGTGTTAAGAAAGAATAGTAAACGAGTAAGCCAGAGAATAGAAAGGCTGTAAAAATAAGTACATACTTAATTGAAAATGTGATGCTGATCCAAAAAACGAGTACGCAAAATAGAAGGAATAAAAGAAGTATAACGAGTGTCATCATAATAACTTGGGTCCTTTTGTAGCGATTTGTTCTCGTTTCATCTTAATATCTTGAATGGCCTCATCTGCAAGCCATTTTTCCATTTTAGGCTGTAGACGGTTCATTACAATATCGGCACCAGCTTCATTTGTATTTTGTAATAAAATGACTAATGTGTTTTTATCATACTCAGCAACAAGGTCAAAGTCAGCTCTTACCGTTTCAACTAATAATGAAGCTACACGGTCCATAACACTTTCCTTTGTATATTTACTAAAGGAAGTGAAGTCAAAATAAATCATAACGCCTGTTTCATTACGACGATTCATTGCATTGATTAATAATGCTTGTCGTCTCTCGAATTCTTGTCTTGTTAATAATTTCGATTCTCCAATGTAGTGTTCTAACGTTCTCACACGTTCGGTTAATTCTTTATTTTCATGAATAACCTTCTTTAATAGATGAGTGGAGATATATACAATGAAGAAATTTGCTGCCATTAGGAAGTGAGTAATAATGTATTCCCATTGTTCTGATGTACTCCATAAGTAAAGCCATGCTTGGTAGAACAGGTAGAATACCGAAGTAATGGTTCCTAATATGAAGAAAACAAATGCAGTTTTATCAGGCAAAAATAGAAATAGTACATTAACAATTACATATATAATTGTAAAAATGAGAGCATGCTCATATTGCGTTACATGTACAGTTGTAAAATAAAATAAAATTTGTAAAATCCACATAGAGAGGACTTTATAGAAGTTATCTTTCACAAAACTTTCCTCCTTAAAGATAATTCATACAAGGATACTTGTAGTATGCGCAATTATTAAGAAATAGACCGGATGACTATATTCTTTTTGAGAGAGCAACAATAAGTAGTATCCCTCTTTTGTAAGAAAAAATAAACAGACTTGATAATTATTGTATCATAATGTTTTTATATTTCGGCATAAAGTATTTAATATATACTAAGAAAATAAAAAGTCCCCTCTTTAGAAAGAGGGGACTTGCTTTATTTTATAGGAACATCATACCTGCAACTGCTGCGTTTAAGAAGTTAGCTAGTGTACCAGCGATAACTGCTTTAATCCCTAATTGTGCAATTTGTTTACGGCGAGTAGGAGCTAATGTCCCTGTTACACCTAATTGAATTGCGATAGAAGAGAAGTTTGCGAATCCACAGATTGCGAATGTTAAAATTAGATTTGTTTTTGCAGAGAACTCTGCCATATGTGGTCCTAAGTTTGCGTATGCAACGAATTCGTTGATTGCAAGTTTTTGACCGATAAAGCTTGCTGCTTGTACAGCTTCACCAGGAGAAACACCGATTAAAATTGCAAATGGTGATAGTAAGTAACCAAAGATTAAATCAAGGCTAAGTTTAATATCGAACCAAGAGCCAACCCATCCTAATAGGCCATTTAATAAAGCGATTAATGCGATGAAAGCCATTAACATTGCTGCTACGTTAATAACAAGTTGCATACCTTCTGATGCACCACGTGCTGCTGCGTCAATAACGTTTGCATCTTCACGCTCTGTAGAAAGTTCAACGTTATTATCTACTTTTTCTGTTTCTGGCATAATAAGTTTCGCAATTAATAAACTTGATGGAGCTGCCATAATTGCTGCTGCTAATAAGTGTTCTAACGGAATACCCATTGCTGCATAGCCGACAAGAACTGATCCAGCAACAGCTGTCATACCGCTTACCATAATAGCGAAGAATTCACTATTTGTTAAACGTGCTAAGTAAGGTTTGATTAAGATTGGAGCTTCAGTTTGTCCTAAAAATACAGTTGTTACTGAGTTTAAACTTTCTGCTTTAGAAGTTCCAAGAAGTTTACTTAATGCGCCACCAACGATACTAACAAATCTTTGCATAATACCGAAATGATATAAGATTGCTACTAATGAACTAATAAATACGATTGGAAGTAGTGCTTGAATAACGAAGATAAATCCCCAAGGGCCTTTTGCGTTGACTAAATCCCCAGCAACGAACTTAATTCCCTCGTAAGAAAAATTAATTAATCCTTGAACGCCATCTGCAGCGTGTTTTAAACCTGCTTTTCCGGCATCCCATCGTAATACGATAAATGAAAATGACATTTGTAATGCTAGCGCGATTAAAATCGTGCGCCAATTAATAGCTTTGCGGTTGGAAGATAGTAAGAAAGCGATTGCTAATACTCCAATCACGCCGCCAATTCCCCATAAAAGATTCATGCAGTGTATGCTCCTTCCTCATAGTAAAAAAATGTATAAAACAGTTGTCTATACTTCTGCAAATATAACATCTTAAGTAACTTATCATAATGGACATCAGAGGTCAAACGTCTAACGAAAAGTTTAAATAAAAAGAAAATTCTTCAAAAAAACACATATAAAATGATTAGACATGAAATAGGTTATGTTTTTTATGTGAAAATATACATTATGATAACGTTATGGATCATTATTGTAGAATATAGTGTATGAAATAGGAAAATAGATACATTATTTTTTTAGGGAAATAGGTTATACACAATAAAAAGAGCCTTCTAGTAATCTAGAAGGCTCTAAAAATATAACTTAAGGTGCTTTCGTATAACCTAAGAAGTGCTTACTCCAATAAGAATTGCTTAATGAAGCGATTGCTACACCTTTATCTCCAGCTTGGATAAATGATCCGCCCCCAAGGTAAATACCCATATGAGAAGGACCTGATTTATAAGTGTTTTGGAAATAAATTAAGTCACCTGGTTGTGGATTTGAAGTTTGTGGTAGGCTACCCCAATATCCTGCAACACTTTGACGGCTAATGTTATGACCAAATTTCTTAAATACGTGGTAGATGTAACCACTGCAGTCAACACCAGTAGCAGAAGTTCCGCCCCAAACGTATGGTACACCTTGCATTGATTTTGCATATGCAAGTACGGAAGAACTGTCACCGCTATTATTGCTTGTATTGTTATTATTGTTGTTTTGATTGTTATTTTGGTTGTTGTTAGGCTTATTATCTACTGCGCCACCAACTGGTGTTTTAGAAAGGTAACGTGTGCCGATATAACCAGTTTGGCCGTTGTAGTTAATTTTGCTCCATCCAGAGTTTTCAGAGATTACTTGAACCTTCTGTCCCTGTGGAAGTGCGCCTATGATTCTATAATTTGTACCTTCACCACTACGTACATTTAAGGCAGAAGCATTAATGTAGTAGTCACCAATTGCACCTTGATTAGGTTGTTCAGGCTGTTTTGGTTGCTCAGGAGTAGTAGTGCCACCTTTAACAAATTTCACGAATTCGCTACTAACGTAGCCTGTTTTTCCTTGATAGTTAACTTTAAACCAGCTACCTTCAGAGCCAATTACGTTTAATGTCGTACCATTTAATACGCCACCAATTACGCTATGGTAAGTAGCAGGACCTGTACGTACGCGTAGAGATGTTGCGTTAACAACGTAAGTACCGCCAGTTTGAACAGTTACATTATTATTTTGTTCTTGTTTGTTATCTTGGTTGTTTCCTTGTGTAACGTTATCGCTAGAACCGCCTTTTGTTACGTAGTCTTTACTTACGTAAGCTGTTTGGCCTGCATAATTGATTTTGAACCAATCTTGAACTTCGCCAACAACTTGTACGACTTGTCCTTTCGTAACAGAGCCTACAGTTGTGTGAGAAGTGCTAGGACCTGTACGAACACGAAGGGAAGATACATTTACTGTATAGTTTCCACTTGCTGGTTTTACAGATTCTTGGTTGTTATTATTCGTATTGTTGTTTGAAGAACCTGCATTAGAAGAAACACCAGATACGAATTCGCCACTTACATAGCCAACTTGTCCATTATGGTTGATTTTCACCCAACCATTTTCTTGGCCAATTACGTTTAATGTTTGTCCTTCATATACACGTCCTGAAACAGAACTAGAAGTGTTAGGAGCAGTACGTACACGTAATACATCAGCAGTAACTTTGTTTTTTCCACCTGTTGTACTTACATTGGAATTACTTGCACCATTTTTTGATACAAATTCGCCACTAACAAAACCTGTTTTTCCATTATGGTTAATTTTGTACCAACCATTTTCTTCGCCAATCACGTTTAGTGATTGACCGTTATAAACGCGCGAGATGATGTCGTGAGAAGTACTTGATCCTGCACGAACATGTAATACGCTAGCGTTTACCGTATAAGATGAGCTGTTTGATGCAGAAGCTTGGACAGTTGTAGCAGCTTTTTGTGTATTTTGTTCAGGGGCAGCTTGAACACTATCAAGTGTAGGTGCTGCTCCTCCTGCTACAGACACTGCCGCAAGACCGGCAAGGTATTTTTTCATAATTTGTCGATTCCTTTCTGTCTGTAATGTAGTGAAGAAATATTTACCAACTGTTAAAAATTCTAAAGAGCATGTCGATTACTGTCAAGACTTATGCGGGAATCTGAATATGACAAAAAGATTACAAGAAAAAATCAAGGCATAAATCTATACCTTGATTTCCATTTAAATACATATATTGAATGTAGAAAGGATAGAAATTATTCGTGTTTAAGAAGATGACATATTGGATTGTAACAAACTCTGAGAAAATGATCGTTGCAGCATTTTAGTGATAGGGCCAACTTGACCATCTTGGATGGCGGTTCCATCAAGATGAGTCATCGGCAAAATTTCAATCGTCGTTCCTGTAAAAAAGCATTCATCCGCTTGATAAACATCACGAACGCTGAAAAGCTCTTCTTGTACTGGAATACGAAGGGTTTTCGCTAAAGAAAGGACATATTGACGAATAATGCCATTTAAAATAAGGTGATTAGCTGGATGTGTGTAAAGAGTTCCGTTTTTAATTAGAAAGAAGTTAGAGTGGCTTCCCTCAGTTACAGTACCATTTCGTACGAAAAGGGCCTCTTTACAACCTTTTCGTTCCGCTTTCGTAGTAGCTAATATATTCGGTAATAAATTTAATGATTTAATATCACAGCGTAGCCAGCGCGTATCCGGTTCTGATATGGCACGTACACCATATTCAATCCATAACGCTGGTCTTTCTTTCTTTGTAATATAGGCATAGATTGTTGGAGGGACGTCATATGAGAACGTATGGGTACGAGCTTGTACACCACGAGATACTTGCAAATAAATCGTTCCATCTTCGTGGAAATTATTATTTTCGATTAGTTTATAAAGTAGGGTAATCAGTTCCGCTTTTGAGAAAGGGAGTGTTAATTCTATTTCTTCCATGGAGCGATATAATCTTGTGATATGCGGATCTAATAAGTGAAAGTTCCCTTTATATAGACGAATAACCTCGTAGACTCCATCTCCAAACTGCAAGCCTCTTTCCTCAAGGTCTATGTACGTTTTTTGTTTCGTTGTATCAATAACTGCATCATTCCAAAGTACAAATCTTTCATATGCCAATTTTCGTCCCATCCTTTCGTAAGTGCATAAGTAAAGTGAAGCTTTCATTCATTTGGAATAAAAATCACTACAGTAATTTTTATGTGAGTAATTCTTTACATATGACGTATATGTATTTGTAAATGGTAGAGAAGTGGTAGTGATTTACAGCATTTCGTATATACAAATTCGAAAATAAGAAATAAGAATCCTGCTTTTAAATAAAAAAAAGCAACATTCTTATGGAATGCTGCACAAGGAGGGTAGCTATCTTTCATAGGGACATCGTCTTATTGAATGTTTTGTGTATGGAAACAAAACATATTGAAAGACAATTATAAGAAAGTAGAAATAAACGATTCACATATTTCTTTAAGGGATCTTATTACAGATGAGAGATAAGAAATATATAGAACCTCGTTTACATATTTTATTATAGAGATACTTCATTAATTCTATGTGAATATTTGGTAAAGGTTATGTAATGTTAAAGTTAATGAATATAAGTAATTTTATGGAGGAATATAAAAAAAGAGGCTGAGATTACTCAGCGCTCTTCTTTTCTTCTTTAATAGCTGTCTTTACTTCACCAGTTTTGATCTTGTTGCTTTCAGAGAAGCGAAGTAAGTCACCCTCAATGATTTTGTCAGACATGCTCAATTCATTTTGGGCACGATCAATAAGTGGTTGAGATTCTTCTTTTGGTAGTTGTACAACTTCGCCAGTAGCACGGTCGTAGAATGTACTGTTCGTGTACATGTACTTATCTGTAACGAAGCTACCATCACGAAGAACAACGAACCCTTTATTGTCAGGTGAGAATACGTCATGACCGAATCGAACGTCATTCGTAGAGTCTACACCAAGTAAGTTTAGAATAGTTGGTTTAATGTCAATTTCACCAGTTGGTTTTGAAATTGTTTTACCTTCTTTTTGACCTGGAACGTGAATAAACATCGGTGTTTTTTGTAAGTTCATATGGTCAAATGCAGTAATTTCTTCTTTTCCTAAGAACTGTGCCATTGCACGGTTATGGTTTTCAGAAATACCGTAGTGGTCACCGTAGAATACGATAACTGAGTTGTCGTAAATACCTTCTGCTTTTAGACGCTCAATAAAGTGTTTCATTGCTTCGTCTAAGTAGCGAGCTGTTACCATGTAACGGTCAAATACGCCATCACCAGAATTGTATTCATCAATTAATTTTGTATTGTCATCATAAGTGAATGGGTAATGGTTTGTTAAAGTAAGGAAGCGAGTATAGAACGGTTGCTTCACTTGTTTTAACATATCGATAGATTGATCAAAGTACTCGATATCTTTTAATCCCCAGTTTAATTTCGTTTCTGGCGTAATCTTATAGTCAAGCTCGTTGTAGTAACGATCATAACCAAGTGCCGGATACATAATGTTACGGTTCCAGAATGTTGCGTTGTTTGCGTGGAATACTGCAGTGTAGTATCCTTGCTGACGTAAAATTTCTGGAGTTGCTGTATATTCGTTGTTACCGTGTGTGAAGAATACAGCACCACGGTCTAGTGGATACATTGAAGTATCTACTAAGAATTCAGCATCAGATGTTTTTCCTTGCCCAGTTTGATGGAAGAAGTTATCAAAGTAATAACTTTCTTTCGTAAATTGGTTTAAGAATGGTGTAACTTCTTGTCCGTTAACTGTTGCACCGATTAAGAATGTTTGTAATGACTCAAGAGAGACAACGATTACGTTCTTCCCTTTTGCAGTACCAAACATATTTGGATCTGGTTTGCTTTGCGTTGTTTTTACGTAGTTCTCTGTTTCCTGTAACTTACTGCCGTCAGCAAATGCTTTTTGTGAACTTGATTTTGCTTGTAAGCCAAGATCATATACTTGGTGTACATATAAACCTAAGTTTTTAACAAGCATAACGCGGTCGAATGAACGTGTTAATAGTTCTGGACGCTCAGCTTCTGCCAATCCTAAGTTTGCGAAGAAAATAGCAATTGTTGACACGAAGTATAGGGAACGCATTGGGCGTGCTACACGTTCTGTCGGTGCAAAATTCTTAATCTTCTTCAATAAAATGAAGAATACGATAATATCAGCAAATGCAAGGATAATTTTGTAGTTAAACAATTCTTTTACACTAGAACCTAAACTTCCGAAGTTAGATGTTTGTCCTAGTACTGGTAAAGTAACGAAGTCATTATAGAATCCGTAGAACATTACGTTACCAACAAGAACGATTGTTAAGACAAAATTAATTCCAAGTGCTATATAGTTACGTTTTTTCCCTTTTGCAAATAATGCAAGACCAACAAGCAGTAATGATGCTGCTAATGGGCTCAGGAATAAAATGAATTCTTGCATGAAAGATTCAAGTTTTAAATCAAAGCTTGTGCGTGTAATAAGATATGTCTTCAACCATAAGGCTAAAGCTACGAATGCAGTGAAACGCACATTTTGAAATTGTGATTTCAAGGTTTCTTTCATTCATTTCCACCCTTTCTCTATCAGGCTTGGTCGATTTTGGAGCGAAAAATGCTAAAATAAAAAATACATAGTTTTCTTGGCCATAATTAGAGGTTCTATATTCACCCATATACGACTATAACTATGCATACCCTTTTAGTTTCTTGTGTTACTCATAAGCATAACGTCATTTCTGTATTATACAACAAAATTCATTTCTGAGAAACACTATAACATTTTACATTTTTTGTATAAGATTTGTCACTACCAGAGAAAACTTTAACATTCGTTTATATGTCCGTCAACTAGAAAATATAACAAAGGTAGAGCAGAATGTTAAGTGAAAGTGAAAAATCTCTTGTTGAGAAATAAGAAATGACAATGGGTAAGTGGTTATCTAGAAACCTATTATATGAAGGGAAGTATGTAAAAATTAACGAACACTTGTTCTTTTTGGGTTTGTTTGTTACAATGAAAGTTCATTGATAGATTATGTGTAATTTTGATGAACTTTTACTGAAAACATATTGTAGCTTATTTCTTTTAAAAAATAGGGAGGCTTTTACATGGAGCAAAAATTTTCAGTTGAAGCATTTTGGAAGAAGGTAAAACATGTCGCAAAGCAGGCAGGACAGTCAGTCATTTATGCAAGTTTATTGTTGTTTTACGTTTTGCAGAAACCAGATGTTCCAAAACGAGTGAAAATTATTGTAATTGGAGCACTTGCTTATTTTATTGCACCGATTGATGCGATTCCAGATTTCGTTGCTGGAATTGGTTATACGGATGATTTAGGGGCGTTAATGGCTGCGCTATTACAAGCGTCGCTATACGTCGATGATGATGTAAAAGATAAGGCGCGAGTGAAGTTGGCAGAATGGTTTGGTTCGGATATAGACACATCCTTTATCGATCAGAAATTAGATCAATAGGTGAGAACTGTCACATGGTGACAGGGCGAACGTAAGCGAGGAAGTGCATTATGCCATCAGGAAGAACGCATACGAAAATAAACTTAATATCCCTTCCGGTTGTTTTGTTTATGCTCTTTTCGTATGGACTAACAAATTTTGATTTTTTATTAACTTTTGCAATTGGCTTTTTAGTAGGTACTACATTTTTAACACCGGATTTAGATACGTATAGTAATGCGTATAATAAATGGGGATTCCTGCGTATATTTTGGTATCCGTATAAGAAGGTAATGCCGCATCGCTCCTTCTTTACACACACAATTATACTTGGTGATGTGATTCGTATTGCATACATGTTAATTGTGTTTTCTCCGTTTTTATTCCTATTAAATGTAATCGCGCTCGACGGGAATTTAATAGAAATGGCGAAGGAACATGAGGTTGAAATTGTAACGTTCGTAATGGGAATTGTTGTGGCAAGCACGCTTCACATTATAGCGGATAAAGTGAATACGCGCCGTAAGAAAATGATGAGAAAAAAGAAGAAACGCAGAAGATAAAAAAACCGTCCCAAAAAGGTATTTTGGGACGGTTTTTCTTTTTAATCAAACGTTTGTTTAAAAAGGAAATTAGGCTTTCAGTACTTTAATACCTTTCACGATGTTCCAAATGAAGTAGTATAAGCTAATGATTCCGCAAATACATAAGACAATCATTGCACCAATTCCAAATGTTACATCCGGCTGATCAGATCCAAGCCCCATAACTCCTAAAATAATCATGCCAATGAATGTAGCGATACTTGGGATAATGTGTGTCCATAGAGCACGTTTTGCATGTGGTTTCGTTTCCACATCTCCCACAATCCACACAATAATCGGGAATAAGATAGGGGCAAATAATACACTAAAGTATGATAAAGCTGCTAATATTTTGTTTCCGTTCATATATATCACCTCATAAATAATATCCGTTGTTATACCTTTATTATGCAGGAAAGGTAGCGAGCTTTCTATCGATGAACATGACAAGAACATGACGATTTTGTAAGATTTTTTCGTTAAATAATAAAGTGAAACTTTAATCAGTGGGGGCTTTTCATCCCCCACTGATTATTAGTTGAACCAATCGGACTTTTATGGGCAGTTGATCCCTCACCAAAACTCTTTGCTTTTGCTGAATTTTGAGGTGGGATCTTACTGCCCATTAAAGTCGGATGAAATTTTCAAAAAAATCTTTTTAAATAGAAATTGTTATGGTACAGTATAAATGAAAGTTGTTGAAAACGTTTTCTTAAACGTTTTTTATTTTTAGGTTGAAAGGTATGATGACCTGATAGTCTATTGATGAGGTTATTCTACTTAAAAGGGGATTCTTTAGGGGGAGAGAACAATGAACACATGGACACAAGTTTATGATCCGTTCGGAAACATTTGGATTTCGGCAGCGGTAGCACTTATTCCGATTATCTTTTTTTTCTTAGCTTTAGCAGTTTTCCGCATGAAGGGGTATGTGGCAGGATTTATTACAGTTGTACTTACAATTTTAGTGGCTTTATTCGCTTATAAGATGCCGTTCACAATGGCGATGGCAGCAACTGGATATGGTTTCTTATATGGATTATGGCCAATTGCTTGGATTATCATTATGTCGGTATTTTTATATAAAATATCTGTGAAAACAGGTCAATTCGATGTAATTCGTGCATCTGTACTATCTATTACGAATGACCATCGTTTACTCGTTATTTTAATCGGTTTTTCATTCGGCGCATTTTTAGAAGGGGCAGCGGGATTTGGTGCACCAGTAGCGATTACGGCAGCGCTTCTTGCAGGCCTTGGGCTAAATCCTTTATATGCAGCAGGTCTTTGTTTAATTGCAAACACAGCACCAGTAGCGTTCGGAGCGATGGGTATTCCGATTACAGTTGCCGGACAAGTAACAGGTATTGATCCACATAAAATTGGACAAATGGCTGGACATCAATTACCGTTCTTATCATTATTTGTTCCATTCTTTATCGTATTTTTAATGGACGGGGTGAAAGGGATAAGACAAACGTGGCCTGCTTTACTTGTAGCAGGTAGCTCATTTGCAATTACGCAGTTCATAACAGCGACATTCTTAGGACCAGAACTTCCGGATATTACGTCGGCACTTGTGAGTTTAGTTAGTTTAGCGCTGTTCTTAAAAGTATGGCAACCGAAAGAAATTTATCAATCTGGGCAAGCAAATAGAGAAGTAGCTGCAACAACAGCGGCATCGATGCCGAAATTAACATTGGGAAAAGTAGTAAAGGCATGGTCTCCATTTATCGTATTAACGGTTATGGTAGTCGTTTGGAGTCAAAGTTTCTTTAAAGCATTATTTGCTCCAGGAGGCGCGTTAGAAAGTCTTGTATTTAAGTTTGAAGTTCCAGGCTTG
This sequence comes from Bacillus cereus group sp. BcHK124, assembly GCF_027712065.1. Classification (NCBI taxonomy): domain Bacteria; kingdom Bacillati; phylum Bacillota; class Bacilli; order Caryophanales; family Bacillaceae; genus Bacillus; species Bacillus cereus group sp. BcHK124. The sequence continues at coordinate 7,548 of NZ_JAQFPJ010000004.1, read as the reverse complement.
CACAATTTAGTAATGAAAGCAGAGCCTATTGTAAATACAGCGACGCCTTACGAGGCAATTTTGAAGTTTGATGTATTATCAGCAACAGGAACAGCAATTTTAATTGCTTGTATCATTTCCATGCTGATTTTGAAAATGAGTGTAAAAGATGCAGTGGTAACATTTAAAGAAACTTTAAGTGAACTTAAAATGCCAATTTTATCTATTGGATTTGTATTAGGATTTGCATTTATCGCAAACTATTCTGGGCTATCTTCTACACTAGCGTTAGCACTAGCAGGAACTGGCGGACTATTCCCGTTCTTCTCACCATTCTTAGGATGGATTGGCGTATTCTTAACAGGGTCTGATACGTCAGCGAATGCATTATTCTCAAATTTACAAGCAATTACAGCGCAGCAAGTCGGTGTATCTGAAGTACTTCTCGTTGCAGCAAATACAACGGGCGGTGTAACTGGAAAAATGATTTCTCCGCAATCGATTGCGATTGCTTGTGCAGCAGTTGGACTTGCTGGGAAAGAATCAGATTTATTCCGGTTTACAGTAAAGCATAGTTTGTTCTTCGTAATAATTGTGGGGATTATGACTTATGTTCAAGCTTATTATTTAACTTGGATGATTCCGTAAAGAGCGACAGAAATAAACTTTGCATTTTTCAGATTATCGTGTATGATGAGAAAGTATTGAAAATTAAATCAGTGATAAACTAGGGGTGCCTAACGTATGCGTAGGCTGAGAGAGAAGCGCGTGAACTTCTTAACCCTTTGGACCTGATCTGGCTCGTACCAGCGTAGGGAAGTTAACGGCTTTACATAATGATGTCTTTTATGAGCCAGGTCCTTATTTTTTTATGGACCTGGCTCTTTTTATTTTGGCATACGCTGGCCATATCTCGTCCTTGTCACGTACAGGGGGGCAACAAAGGTTATGAAACAGTCTGTTTCAGCTGAGCAAATTGAATTGAAATCGAGTTTACCAGGAAGTAAGAAAGTGTATGTGGATGGGCCACGCGAAGGTATGAAGGTGCCGATGCGTGAGATTGAACAAAGCGATACAAACGGCGTTCCGAATCCGCCAATTCGTGTGTATGATACGAGCGGTCCTTATACGGATCCAGAGTATAAAGTGGAGTTAGAAAAGGGGTTGCAGGCGCCGCGCCACTCTTGGATTCTAGAGCGCGGGGATGTAGAAGCATACGAAGGGCGCGAAGTGAAACCAGAGGATGACGGTGTGAAGGTGGCTTCAAAACATACACCTGTTTTCCCGCAGATGGATCGCAAACCGCTTAGAGCGAAGCAAGGTGCAAATGTTACGCAAATGCATTATGCACGTAATGGGATCATTACGTCTGAGATGGAATATGTTGCGATTCGTGAAGGAGTAGAGCCGGAGTTTGTTCGTAAGGAAATTGCGGAAGGTCGCGCTATTTTACCAGCGAATATTAACCATCCTGAAGCAGAGCCGATGATTATCGGACGTAATTTCCACGTGAAGGTTAATGCAAATATCGGAAACTCTGCTGTATCTTCTTCTATTGCAGAAGAAGTAGAGAAGATGACGTGGGCTACTCGCTGGGGTGCAGATACAATTATGGATTTATCTACAGGTAAAAACATTCATACGACGCGTGAGTGGATTATTCGTAACGCGCCTGTACCAGTTGGAACTGTACCAATCTATCAAGCTCTTGAAAAGGTAAACGGAATTGCAGAAGATTTAACGTGGGAAGTGTATCGTGATACGTTAATTGAGCAAGCGGAGCAAGGCGTAGATTACTTTACGATTCACGCTGGTGTATTACTTCGTTACATTCCCATTACTGCAAAGCGTACGACAGGTATCGTTTCGCGTGGTGGTTCGATTATGGCGCAGTGGTGTTTATTCCATCATAAAGAAAACTTCCTATATACTCATTTTGAAGAGATTTGTGAAATTATGAAGCAGTATGATGTTTCGTTCTCTCTTGGAGATGGATTACGTCCAGGTTCGATTGCAGATGCAAATGACGAAGCACAGTTCTCTGAGCTTGAAACACTTGGTGAATTAACGAAAATTGCTTGGAAACATGATGTGCAAGTGATGATCGAAGGACCTGGGCATGTACCGATGCACTTAATTAAAGAGAATATGGAGAAAGAGCTTGATATTTGTCAGGGGGCGCCGTTCTATACACTTGGGCCGTTAACGACAGATATTGCACCAGGTTATGACCATATTACATCCGCAATTGGAGCCGCGATGATTGGCTGGTTTGGAACAGCGATGCTTTGTTATGTAACGCCGAAAGAACATTTAGGTTTACCGAATAAAGATGATGTACGCGAAGGTGTTATTACGTACAAAATCGCTGCGCATGCAGCTGATCTGGCGAAGGGGCACAAAACGGCTCATCAGCGTGATGATGCACTTTCAAAAGCTCGTTTTGAATTCCGTTGGCGCGATCAATTTAATTTATCTTTAGATCCTGAACGTGCAATGGAGTATCACGATGAAACATTGCCAGCAGAAGGTGCGAAAACGGCTCATTTCTGTTCCATGTGTGGACCGAAGTTTTGTAGTATGAGAATTTCACATGATATTCGTGAATATGCAAAAGAAAATGATTTAGAAACGACAGAAGCAATTGAAAAAGGAATGAAAGAGAAAGCGAAAGAATTCAAAGACACTGGTAGTCATTTATACCAATAACACGTTACACCTCTTTACTTGATTGATCACGACGCTGTAGTACCTAACTTAAATATAGAAGAATCCCGCTTTGCTAAGACGGTAGCAAAGCGGGATTCTGTTGTTTATCCCGCTATTTGCGGGCAGTAAGACCCCACTGATTAAAGTTTCACTTTATAAGGCGAAGAAGAGATGTACCCAATAGAATAGCAGGAATAATGTGACGACTGTTGTGAGCGGAATGACGATAAGGGATACACTTAAATAGTCTTTCCATTTTACTTTAATTTTGTTTTGTCTCAAAATATACATCCAAATGAGGGAAGCTAGCGTACCGATTGGTAGTAATAGTGAACCGATGTCACTACCAATGATATTTGCGAGATAGATTGTTTTTAAAGTAATTGGATCTAGTCCCATTTCTGTTAATGTGATCGTACCAATCATAAGTGCAGGGTGATTATTGAAGACGTTGGAGAGGAGGGAAACGAGTCCGCCCATTGCAAAGCTAGCATAAAGTAGATGCTGATTTACAACTGGTTCAAGCCATTGGACAAGCGCTGCTGTTAGTCCTGCGTTGTGGAGCCCGTAAATAATGACATACATAGAGAAAGCAAAAATTAAAATGTGCCACGGTGTCTTTTTCAAAATGTCGACAGGGTTTGTTCGTAAGTAGTACCATCTCCAAATGAGAAGAACGAGTGAACCGAGTACAGCAACAATCTCGATTGGGATGGATAAGAAGGATGCAACGAATAGAAGACAGCGCATAAGGAAGACGAAGCCTAATACTTTTAGCATGAACCTTGTCCGTTTTTGCTTGGTATCAACTGAATTTTTTCCTTTTAACGGATGAAAGTTTTTCGTGAAGAATATTTCTTCAATATCATATGAAGAAACAGGCAATTTTTTCGGAAGTTTTTTCTTCAAAACCGTATACATAAGCCATGACATAAACAATAGTCCTAATGTTGCAGGTACAAACATCATAGCAGTATGCATATAAAGAGTCATATGGACGATGTTTAATGCAATTAAATTTACGATATTACTTACACCAATTGGTGCGCTAGATGCAGTAGCGATTAAAGCACCGCTTAATAAATAAGGAATTTGTTGATGCGGTTTTAATTGAAGATTTTTTAGGAGAAGAATTAAAATTGGCGTTGTAATTAAAATACTACCATCGTTATTAAATAAAAGAGTCATAAGAAAACATAATAATTGAATATACCAGTATAAGCGGCGACCGGAGCCTTTTGCTAAGTTTGCAAGTTTCGCTGCGGACCAGTGGAAGAAACCGAAGCTTTCTAATATAACCGCCATAACGATAGTTGCTAATATTGTTATGGAGGCACCGCCAATTTTACTAATAATGTCCATGACGTCTGGTTTTGATACAAGTCCAGTAATCAAGATAATGCCAGCGCCAATTGCTGCTGGCCACGCCTCATTTAAACCGCGAGGCCGCCAAAAGATAACGATCATCGTTAAGAAAAATACAATAATAGTAATCCATATTTCAATACTCATATTTTACCTACCTTTCTACTTTTCCTTAAAGCAATGTAGCTTGTCTCAAGGTTTGTATTGGTAGTATATTCAGCAAAAAATAAGAAGAACTAGACGTATAACGGAGTGCAATGAATATGTGTTTTTCAAGTTATGGGACAAGTATCTTTCTTAGTGAAATAACTATTGTGAGAGGAGTCTAGAAATTAATGGGGCAGTAAGATAGTAAATGAAATTTACATAGGTGATTATGGAGATATATCAGCGATTATTGAAATATATCAGCGCAACTCAAAATATATCGGCGCAACTCAAAATATATCAGCGATTTTTAAATTATATCGACTTATCGACAAAACATGACAAAAGGAGCCCATCCCAAAATACCTTTTGGAACAGGCCCTACAATATTATTTTTCCTTCAAAAAAGTTCGATCCTTCAAGAATAAATTCCAGAAGAAAATAAATCCTGGTAATAAAATTGCAATCCCAATTGCATATAGAATAAGCAATGCATAGAATGTTTCGACCGTTGTAAAGCTTGTAAATACAGTTACATCAGGATAAATAATATACGGTAAATGCGCAACGCCGTAAGCATAACTTGCAAATGCATATTGAGCGACGACTGCTAAAACGGCAATGCGAGGGTATCCTAGTGTGCCATACTTCTTGTTTGTCCACCAAAGAGAAGAGTACCCGATAACGAATAAAACGATAGAAACTGTAAACCACGGGAATTGCTTTATGAGCCCTTGCATAAGCCAGTGTGTTTCCGGATCCATTACAACGAGGGCGATAATCGCCGTAACGAGTGTTGCAGGACCAAGGATGATGGCGTTTCTTCTATAAATTCTATACGAATCTTCTGAACCTTGCTCTCTCGCAAAATCAGCAAGAAAGAGGGAGGAAAGAAATAATTCTGAAGTTAGCCCAAAGAGCATATAACAGTAGATCACCGGGCTAGAAAGAAGTTTTCCATACAGGAGTACTTCTTTTCCTTCAGACATTGTAATATAAGCCCCTTCTGTAACAGGTAAAACGGTAATTAATAAGGCTGGAATTAAGAGCCCAGTAATACCTGAAATAACCCGAAGGAGGTACTGATATTTTGGCAAAGAGTAAGCAAATACCATGAATGTACTGCGAATTGCAATGAGTATTAAAATTAACATAACTGGTACGAACATGACTGTCGCAAGGGTGAAAGCGGCTTTCGGAAAGAAACCGAGAAAAGCGACAACGACAAAGACGAGAAATGTATTTGTTACTTCCCAAGTCGGTGATAAGTATCGGTTGGCAAGTTTGGCAGCGAGCGTTGGATGTTTTGCGTATACCATGCCCCAAAAACCTGCTCCAAAATCGATGGACCCTAATATACTGTATACGAAAATAAGAGCCCATAAGATGATGATTGCAATACTTTCCTCATGCACGAGAATCGCCTCCTTCGTGATGTAAATCATTTGTAAGCGGATGTTTCTTAAAGAATGTCCGTAATACGAAAACTGTTAAAATACCGAGTCCAATATATAAAATGATGAATAGAATAAATAAAGGACCGACAAAATCAGCGCGTGTAGAAGCGTCGACTGTACGTTGCATACCGTAAATGGTCCATGGCTGACGACCGCTACAGCTGAAAATCCACCCAAATTCAATGCCGAGCATCATAACTGGTCCACATGCGGCAGCTCCCCAAAGAAGCCACTTCGGTAGCTCTGTTCCTTTTTTTCGGTAAACAAAGTACCAATATAAGAGGGCAATTGCTGCAACTGCAAAGGTAAAGGCAGCAGTGCCGACCATTAAATTGAACAGTGTATGCGTGTAAAATGGTGGCCATGTTTCTTGTGGAAATTCCTTTAGTCCTTTTACGACAGTGCTAGGGTCTAGTCCTACTAGTAGGCTAAGCATGTTCGGAATTTCTAGTGCGTAGTTTAGTTCAAGTGTGTTAGGATCTACAACGCCGCCAATTGATAACGGTGCATGTGATGTCGTTTCAAATAAAGCTTCAGCAGATGCCAGTTTTTCAGGGGAATGCTTATGTAAAGCAATTGCCGATTCGTGTCCCGAAAGCCACATCGTAGCGCCTGTAATAAATGTCACGACGAGTCCTAACAGTAGTCCTTTTTTATGATATGCCACTTCACGTTCACTTACATTCTTCTTTAATAATTTAAATCCGGCGATAGAGGCAATGACGGCAGCTCCAGTTGCGTAGGCTGTAATCACAACGTGGAATGCGCTCGTGCCAAAACTCGGATTAAAGAAAGCTTTCCACGGATCAACGTTAAAAACGGATCCATCTGGCCCCATTGAAAAGCCCGCGGGTGTATTCATCCATGTATTTGCCGATGTAATAAGCACGGCAGATGCCGTGGCACCAATCATGACGAAGAATAGCGAGATTAATCTCATGAATGGAGGTAGTTTGTCAGCTGCATATACATAAATGGACATGAACAAAGCCTCTAAAAAGAAGGCGAAAATCTCAATTTGAAAGGGCACAGAAATAACCTGCCCAACAATTTTGGCAAAACCAGGCCAAAGCAGTGAGATTTGCACACCAACGATTGTTCCCGTTGGAATTGCTACACCGAGAAGGATGGCAAAGGCCTTTGTCCATCTTTTCGCCATAATGGCGTAGTCGGAATCTTTCTTCCAGTGATAGAGTATTTCACTTATAAAAATCATTAATGAAAGTCCGACACCAAGTGTTGCGAAGATAATGTGGAATGCTAGTGAAGAACCGAAAAATGCTCTTGCTAATGTTACCGTATCCATATGTAGACTCCTCTTCTTTTTGCCATTATTTTCTGATTGAATTGGAAGATTTATTCAAAAAAACTACCAAAAATATATATGTATTTAAAAAGTGAATATGATAATATAATGTTGTAATATTTTGAATAAAAAGAAATATGTAGTTTCTCATGTTTTGTTTGTTTTTTTAGCGGGAATATTTTATAATCTTTTATGCGAACATAAGTTCTGTTTTGAAGTGAAGAAGTTTATGTGAAATGGAGAGGATGTTTTATGTATCCTGAAGTCATTAAAAAGATGGCATTTTCAAAAGAGCATAGAGATTTATTATTGAAGCTGTATAATAAAGAGATTACACGTAGTGAGTATGATCGACTCGTGGAATCGTTATATAGACCTTCTAAAGAGGCTTGTGAGTGATAGAGGAACGGGAGACAATCTAATAGGTTGTCTTTTTTACATTTACGTATGTTCTGGTAAAATTAAGGATAGCCTTACTAGGGAGGAAATAACAGTAAATAAGAATCTATAAAAAACTATAAAAATTTACAATTACAGGTTTTATATTTTACAGAATTCAACCTATAATATTTTCAGGTGATGAAA